>NZ_DAGK01000035.1:99520-123898 GCF_002495725.1 Methanosarcina sp. UBA411 | reverse complement strand
ACTGCCCTTGATGGATGTTTACACTCTTCTGCGCACATTGCTGCTCCTTCTATACCAAGGTAGAACCATGGCCCGAACTGTAAGGCTGCAAAGAGGCCTATCATGCCGTTTGGTAGAGCGCCCTGGAAAAGGTACTCAGGGTGAATATCCACTAATCCAAAGGCAGTTGAGAAGAAGAAGGCCAATATTGCAATGAAAGCTATCATGGTCAGGACAAAGTTCAGAGTTAAAGCCGCAACAACACCACGGTAGTTTATGAAAGTCAGAAGGGCAATAACAAGCAAAGTCACAGGAAAAACCTGCAGCTCCGGGAAGATACTCTGTGCGATGCAAGCGACAACAATAGCATCTGCCGCTTCAAGGGCTATATATTCCATATAAACTGCAAGCCCTACACTGGCAGCTGCTCCGGGCCCGACAAATAATCTTGCCCAGTCATAGGGCCCTCCTGCAAGTTTGGTTGCTGACCCGAGTTCACTGGCACAGAGAGCAATTATGACATACATTGTTCCTGCAACCAGCATTGCAAGCAAAGATCCGAGAACTCCTCCTTTTGCAACGGTGAAGTTCCAGCCCATATATTCTCCTACCAGCACGATGCCGACTCCGAGAGCCCATACATGGAAAGGCCGCAGAGTTTTCACTAAGCTGGCAGACTCATGTTCAGACATGCCATATCAGCCCCTTCTTTTTGAAACCTTGCTGGCATCCAGTAAGACCCAGCCCATCAATCCGAAAGCCAGGAGATATATGAGTCCGTTTATTAAGGTCCACATATCCATTTTAATATACCCTCTATTTTTTATACTCAATTATTATATTTTTCCAGTTATTTTCCAAAAAAATCCATACGATTTGCAACACATATTTATAATTGTTTCGCCTGAGTGTTTAAAAAAAAATAGCCAGCGAATTTATCGCTGGCTTTTCAGTTCCTTCAATATAAACTTCAGGCTCTGAGTTTTCGGATTAGAATACGAGTCCGAGCTCTTCGAGCTTCTTTCTTGCTCCGTCGTAGACCTGAACGTATTCGTCAGTTGGGGTTATGGTCTTTACGTCGTAGCATTCCTGGAAAGTCTTTCCTGCTGGGGCACTTGCGTAATTCTTCTCGTAGAGGGCTACAAGCTTGTCCAGAATTGTGTTTACTTCAGAGATTTCCACGCCTGCAGCTGCCCTTGCGACTTCTCCCATCATTCTGGCTTCCATACCAGTAGTCTTGTCGGTCACTACACCCTTTGCGGCTGCGACACCTGAGAGGATTTCTCTGCCTGAGGCTGTGTCGGTAATGGACTGGGCTGATGCCTCAAGGAGACACATCTCAGTGCATGGGCCTGCACATGGGTAGTACTGGTTACCTGACAGTATGTCTGTAAATTCGGAAATTGTTGCACATGCCCATCCTGCAATCGTCAGGGTTTCCCTGGTGTTGGTTGAACCCCAGCGGATGTGCACAGGACCATCAAGGTGCCAGCTTGCACTGCTCATGACAACGGCGTTGATGTGGGTTGCAATGTCGACAATTGTGGTTTCTTCAATGCCACCTGCATATCCGCCGAAGATTGGCATCTGTTCGTCCATGATAATGTCGCTGTTTCCTTTGTAGTGGGCAATAACGGCGATTGCATCAAGGTCGATCTTGAGCTCGTTGAGCTGGGAGACTTCGTGGCTGTCTGAGGAGATCTGGCCGCCATAGCAGTCAGAGGAGATATTTCCCTGAGCGGATAGGGAAGTCTCTGGGCCCTATATGCCCATGCCTGGGCGGCCTGCCATTGCAGCTGCCTGTTTAATCAGACGGGTTTCTGTTTTTGCAGCAAGGACTTCATAAGGGCTGCCGGGGATAGGAGCTTTTCCGCGGACAGAAGTCATGACACCGTCTACTATTGTGTCAACTTCTCTTTCCAGGGCATAACTCATATGAACGGGCATAAACATGTCTTCCGAAATCGGAGAACCTGTAGGACCACCCTGGACAATAGGCTTTCTCTTGTCAGCGACATTTCTCTTTCTTACGTTTACTGCATCCCTACCAGTACCGAGTACGAATTCCTTCTGCACGTTGTTGAGTGCATCCCAGATTTCGTCTTCAGTGTACTTTACAATCCTGTGAGTATCGGTACAGTAGATACCGCATTCAAGCAGCATATCAAAGCCTGCGTGGAAGAGTTTCTCCATCATATCCTTGTCTGTTGGGACAAACTCTCCCTTGAAGTCAAGCCCATATTTCTGCTTGAGCTCCATTGCTTTCATTGGGATCCTCATGAGGTCCCAGTCATCCTGGGTGCACTTCTCTCCTACTTTTGCCCTATCATAAAACTCGTAACAGTCAAATGATTTATTAAACGTCATTATTTTTTTCCTCCCAGGATTATTGCATTACTTCCATTGCGACTTTTGCTGCTTCTGCAGCGTTTTCTGCAGTTGCGTCGGCTCCGATTTCTTCAACCCATTTCTTGGATACAGGGGCTCCTCCGAACATGCACTTTACGCCATCCCTGAGATTTTCTTCTCTGAGCCTGTCCATAAGGTCTTTCTGACCGAGCATGGAGGTGGTCATGAGTGCAGAGCCAACAAGAATAATCTTTTCTCCCTTGTGCTTTGCAGCTTCTTCAACAACGGTCTCGTTAAGAACGTCAACTCCAAGGTCGAGGATTTTAAAACCATTTGCTCCGAGCATAGTGCTAACAAGTCTGTGCCCGATGTCGTGGATATCTCCTTCTGCAACGAATGTAATTGCAAGTCCTGCTTCTTCTCCTTCCTTCTTGTTCTTCTCAAGTTCAGGGGTAAGGACTTCCATTGCATTGCTCATTGCTTTTCCAGACATCATAATCTGAGGAAGGAAAATTTCGGCTGCTTCAAACTTGTCACCTACAATCTTCATTCCAACAGAAAGGCCCTTTGTAATAATATCAAGAGGTGGAATTCCTGCAGCTAGTGCTTCCTTACATAATTCTGCAGTGCCTGCAATGTTCTGACTTACGATCGCGTCGCGTAACTTATCAAACATCTCTTGGTTTGCCATTTTTGTAAACCTCCACTGAAATTCGCAGTTCTATACAGTATTGCTGGGCAGTACAATGTTTCCAGACAATTTTTTTCGTAAAATCTTTGTGCTTGAGCAAAGACCCAAGCTCCGCTAGTTAAAAAATAGCATTTGCATGGGGCTCTCATTTATTGTTCAAATCCTGCCGCCTTATATTTCAGCCATTAGGCGTGAGGAAATGTAAATGTCTTTACGAATTTTCGAATTGTTCATAATCGAAGTTATTCATTGCCATTTTATCCGAACAGGTTCGGACTTTTTGTGAATAACTTCTCTCCTTACATTGTTACCGGGGAAGTTTCCTGCTGAAGACTGCAAACTTGTTTTCCCAGTCAAATTAGCAATTCATATCCCAAATTTCCCAACAGTGTGCCTGCTGGAACTGCCTGGAATTGTTCTGAACACTGAGACTCAATTCCTAAAATAAAGATTGAAATTATACTATATAAAAGAATACTATATTTGTTTATTATATATAGTTATAGAAAATTTTAAATGAGGGATATTTGAAAATTCTTATCTCAAGGAACGAAACCTTTTAATAGTATATCGAATGCGGGCAGGCAGAACATATAATTTTTTGTAAAATACAGGATTAGATGACCAAGACAAACCCGATCAAAGCAACTTAAAAAAGTTATTGGAAAGTAAGGCCGACCTAAGACCGGCGACTTACTTTCTTATAATGCTGTGCACTCTCAGTATAGCGCACTCTTAGATCCGATATAATCTCTATATCTGGATATTTTCAATAATTTTTTTCAGTACTTGTGGCTTTTTGCGCACTCGATCATTTTCTGGAGGTTGACCGTTGGGGTCATGCTGACAGTCCCGCAACCAACGGTAAGTAACCCTACACCTGCGTCAAGTACCTTCTTTGAGGCATCTGCAATCTCTTCAGGAGTTCCATTCCAGAGTACGGCAACAGGGTCAAGATTTCCGACAATGATGGCATTTTTCACACTGCTGGTTGCGGTCTTGATGTCTACTCTCTGGTCTACACTGATCCCGCTTACGCCGGCTTTGTCCATAATTCCAAGGCCGTTGGTTGTGTTTCCGCAAATGTGAAGAACTGTAGCCACATCGAGTTCCTTCATTGCGTCAGCAATTTTCTTATGGTAAGGAAGGGCGTACTTCTCGTAGAACTCTCCACCAATAAGCTCATAGCTTGCTGTCGGGTCAATGATGGCTATGGTGTCTGCGCCGTTTTCAACCATTGCTTTTGCATAAGCTATATTGAAATCCGAACAGAAATCCAGAAGTGCGGGGACAACTTCTTCTCCTGTGAAAAGGTTTCCGAACCAGGCATCTCCATTAATATGCTGGGCAAGAGAGAAAGGACCTATCATGGATCCTATAATCGGGAGCTCTTTTCCGTATTTTTCGGAGAGGATCTTGACGGCTTCAAGGACTACTGCAATTCTGCCTTCTTTCAGGTTGTAATTCCTTAGTTTATCCAGATCTTCCAGGTTCTTTACACTGGGTTTGATTACTGATGGTTGCTGCTTAAGGTCGCCTGCCTTTATTCCGCAGCCAAAAAATTCGGCTTCAGCTGTGATGTCAAAGGGGACTCTTACAGCTTCAAAACCTACTACAGTGTGTGCTGCTTCGGCAAGAGTTGCCATTTTCTCTGCGTCGGCATGGGCTTCTGGCCAATGGGCTCCACAAGCTTCCATTTGTTCAACAGTTCCGGTCTGAGTAAAACAGACAGCTGGCATCCTGTCCACCTGCTGTTTCCTTAATGCACGGTATAATCTTTCTTTTGGGGTATATTCTGTCATCTATAATCCCTCTCTAAGTTATATAGACACGGAAATAAGTTCAAAAATCCATTGTATAAATAAATATGTATTTTTATCCTTTAATTATAACCATATTATAAAACAATGTTGATTAAATGGCCGGAATATGCTGAAAATACCCTCAAAATAAGTCAACTTGTTTTACTCATGCTCTATGGATGAAAAGCTTAAAATAGCGGGAGGATTTGCGGCTTTGATCATTGTTTGAAAATTATAAAAGGTTGAAACGGACCGCTTCCATTAATTATAAACTGACAAACTTTCCATGTTCTCAGGAACAAATTTTTCTATTTATACTTAAAAGAACTTAAGTAGTTGGATATATTAAAGAACTGAAATGATTGGTTATATTAAAGGAAGGAACCAATATGAGCCATTATCCGCGATGGTATTATGATGAATTCAAACAAATTGGCGTAGATTATACAGATTTGGAAGAAGTACAAGCTTATGATCTACGTATGCAGAAATTGAGAGATATTGAAAGTGAATTCAACAACACTCAAGAACTTTTAAAAATTAAGAACTCAGATTTAATTCTTGAAATCGGAACAGGAACAGGGGAACTGGCACTCAAGTTTTCAGCGCACTGCAGAAAAGTCGTGGCTATCGATATTTCGAAAAAGATGATAGACTTTGCAAAAATGAAGGCTGAAAGACAGAAAAAAACAAATATAGAATTTTATAACGCCGGGTTTTTAACATATGAGAACTACGATGAACCTTTTGATGTTATTGTCACTCAACTAGCTTTACACCACCTTCCAGACTATTGGAAAATGATCGCTCTGAGGAGGATCTATGCAATGTTGAAGGAAGGCGGAAAATTCTATCTGCGTGATGTTGTTTTCCCTTCACTGACTTCGGATTATGACAGTTATTTTAATAAAATTATAACTGACCTTAAGAATTCCGCAGGAGACAAACTTGCTGAAGAGACAGAAATCCACATAAGAGAAGAGTTCTCAACGCTGGATTGGATTATGGAAGGCCTTTTAAAAAATACTGGGTTTTGTATTGAGGTTGTTAAATTTGATGGATTTATAGCATGTTATCTTTGTAAAAAATGATATGCTCGAATATATCATATTTGAGGGATAAAAGTAGTTTAATTCTAGGTTATTAATTTTTTTCTATCCAGCTATTAGTAATAGTCTATATAATTCATAAGGTTTAAAATTATTCTTATTATATTCTTTTCCCATTATTGTCAAATTAGGAATATCTAAAATAAAATCATCATATCCCATCTTGTATAGGGCAGTCTACGCTGCCGAACGCCTCAAAACATAATACGCTCCCGGAGGATCTGAAAAAATGTACGGAATAGCACTTGATCTGGGTACAAGCGGTTTTAGAGCCCAGCTTATTGATCTTGAAACGAAGGAAACCTTAAAAACAGTTATAACCATGGGTCATCCCCTTCCTGGGGGAAATGTCATGGATCACCTGGACTTTGCAATCACGACAGGTGAGGATGTGGCTCATGCGGTAATTCTCGAAACCATCAGGAGGATGTTCCTGCTGTTAGATGTTGACCTTTCCATGGTGGAAAGGCTGGCAGTCTGTGGAAACCCTATCCAGCTTTCCCTTTTCCAGAATATCGAAATAAGGGATCTGGCCTATGCAGGAGAAAACAAACAGAAGATGCTTGGAGTCCAGAATATAAAAAGAGACGCTAGGGTGTTTCCTGCGTCGGAGCTTTTTGGGGAAAAAGACCTTCCCAACTGTGAAGTTATCGTGCCCCCTGCAATCAAACACGAAATAGGAGCTGACGCTCTAGCCATGATGCTTGAAACCGATTTCCTGACCCAGCCCGAACCTTCACTTGTCACGGATTACGGAACTAATGCCGAGATGGCTCTTAAAATCGGGGATAAGATTATCACGGCAAGTGCGGCAGCAGGGCCTGCGATTGAAGGGCAGGGAATTAGTTCAGGCATGCTCGCGAGCCCGGGCGCAATCTGTGACGTAAAACCTGAAGGACAGTACTGGAGAATTATGGTTCTTGACAGGGAAATGGAAAAACAGGATGCTTACCTTATTGATCCGGTTACGGGGGAGATAAAGGAGTCTTACGGATGTGAGGTCGTCGGGATCACAGGAACAGGAGTTATCTCGGCTTTTGCCCTTGCACTGAAAAGCGGGCTGATTGAAAAATCTCCTAAACTTCCTAACGGAAAGCTGATTCTGGGCCCTGGAATTGAGATCACTGAGAAAGATATGGAAGAAGCCGGGAAAGCTATCGGGGCAATCCGGGCTGCCCATATGACCATGATCGTTGAATCCGGAATTAAGTACGAAGACCTGGAATATGCATATATGTCAGGCGCCTCCGGAGCCTATGTGGACGCTGAAGATGCCCGCAGTCTAGGTGTCGCACCGGGTTATGCAAAAAAAATTGTCCAGTTCGGAAATACCTCACTTGCGCTTGCTCGGGAACTCGTGATGGAAAAATCCAGGTTGGATGATGTAATTGAGATTGCAAAGAAAATTACTGCCGACCATCTCATGATGGCAACCAGCGATATTTTCAACAATTTCTACCTCTGTGAACTCTCCTACTGGACCCAGGGAATGCCTCTTGAGATGTACGACCAGATGCTCGAACTCTACGGCCTTCCTTCCTTCCCGAAAACTCTCGAACAAGTAAGCATCGAAAAGCGAGTCCGCAAAGACATAGAAGATATAGGATCAAATGGGCTTGCCATCCTCAAAGAAATAGGCATAATCCTCGAAGTCCCGGTGGAAAAGTGCGTCTACTGCAAAAAGTGCGTAAAAGAATGCCCCGAATCCGCTCTTGAAATCGTAGAAAGAGATGGCCAGAGAATCGCAAAATACGACAGCCAGAAATGCCTTGGAACAAGCTGTCGCCGCTGTGTCGGCATCTGCCCCGAAAGCGCCATCGATATAACGAAACTGAAAATCACAGAGAAATAATGAAATAATTTATGGTGGGCTAAATTCCCGCCATTTCCTTATTTTTCACATTTTCTTCACTTGGAGCAAGCTTTGACCCGCAACCACTGAGCTGCAACCGTTGCGCCGTTTGATCACGCCAAGTTGAGCCTTTGGTCAAGCTTTCCTCAGGAAAGGTTGCGATCAAATTTTTTCTAAAAAGTTTGCAGGCAAGCAGCTTTCTCAAAGATTCGCAAAATATTTATAAATTATAATCTTTTTTTTGGAATTTAACCAATAAACATATATATTAAACAATAATATTTTACCTTACTAATTAAGATAACCACACAGGAAGCAAAACGCTTTGTCCAATCTATTTTACCTAGGAGGAAACCTGATCATGTAGATCGAATGGACTCTAAATCCGTTTAGCCGGGTTAGATTCCCGGGGTTTCCGCCATATTTCTGAATCCCGGAATGNNCCTAGGAGGAAACCTGATCATGTAGATCGAATGGACTCTAAATCCGTTTAGCCGGGTTAGATTCCCGGGGTTTCCGCCATATTTCTGAATCCCGGAATGGCAATACAATAATACTTCAATATCATTCCGCCGAAATCTTTTATAAAAGCTGGAGATTTTTCCAGAATATATAAATTGTTTCTATTGTGTGGATCGCTTTTATTTTCCGGGTAGCTGTCAGCAAATTGCTGACTCCGTGCTTATATTCAGTAAGCTGGGATTTTGAAATACTCTTTCTTGGAAATCATCCGGGCTTTTAATTCACCAGGGGTGACACTATGGATAAAAAACCATTAGATGTTCTAATATCTGCTACCGGGCTCTGGATGTCCAGAACTGGCACGCTCCACAAAATCACGCATCATGAGGTCTCAAGAAGGAAAATCTATATTGAAATGGCGTGCGGAGACCATCTTGTTGTGAATAATTCCAGGAGCTGTAGAACAGCCAGAGCATTCAGGCATCACAAATACAGGAAAACCTGCAAGCGCTGTAAGGTTTCGGACGAGGATATAACGAATTTCCTCACAAGGTCGACTGAGAGCAAAACAAGTGTAAAAGTTAAGGTAGTTTCTGCTCCAAAGGTCAAAAAAGCCATGCCAAAATCAGTCTCAAGGGCTCCAAAGCCTCTGGAAAGTCCTGTATCTGCAAAGGCATCGACGAGTGCATCTGGATCGGTTCCTGCACCGACAAGTTCAGCTTCACATTCTTCTGTTCCTGCATCAGCATCTGGTCCTGCACTTACGAGGAGCCAGCTTGATAGGGTTGAGGCTCTCTTGAGTCCTGAAGATAAAATTTCCCTGAACATATCAAAGCCTTTCAGGGAACTTGAGTCCGAACTGCTGACAAGGAGAAAAGGCGACTTCCAGCGTATCTATGCCGATGAGCGGGAAAACTATCTCGGAAAACTCGAACGTGATATTACGAAATTTTTTGTAGATCGGGGTTTTCTGGAAATCAAGTCTCCTATCCTTATTCCGGCAGAATATGTGGAGAGAATGGGCATTAACAGCGACACTGAACTTTCTAAACAGGTCTTCAGGATAGATAATAACCTTTGCTTGAGGCCAATGCTTGCCCCAAATCTTTACAACTATCTGCGAAAACTCGATCGGATTTTACCCGACCCAATAAAAATTTTTGAAGTAGGGCCTTGTTACCGGAAAGAGTCTGACGGCAAAGAGCACTTGGAAGAATTTACCATGGTGAATTTCTGCCAGATGGGTTCAGGCTGCACCCGGGAAAATCTTGAAGCCCTCATCAAAGAGTTCCTGGACTATCTGGAAATCGACTTCGAAATCGTAGGAGATTCCTGTATGGTCTATGGGGATACACTTGATGTAATGCACGGAGATCTGGAACTTTCTTCGGCAGTCGTCGGGCCAGTTCCTCTTGACAGGGAATGGGGCATTGACAAACCCTGGATAGGTGCCGGTTTCGGACTTGAGCGCTTGCTCAAGGTTATGCACGACTTTAAAAATATTAAGAGGGCATCAAGGTCCGAATCTTACTATAACGGGATTTCAACCAGTTTATAAACTGGAAAATCCTTTTTAAATATTCTGAAGCAGCTAAAACTAAATTGGAGACATTAGAACGTCAAATTGAATGGAAAAAACAGAATAGCAGTATTGAATGGCAAAAACAGAATAATATTATTGAATGGCAAAAAGTAAAATGGCAATATCGAATGGCAAGAAATAGAATGGCAATATTGAATCAAAAAACAGGATGGTACATACTCAATATGGCAAAATAGGCTAAGTGACGAGACTAAAATGGCAATTCGACTTTAGTAGGGTCGGAAAATATTTGAAGAATCTATGAGAGGGTGAAATTTTGATCCAAAAAATGGCACTTGATGAATTTAACAGTTTAGGGGAAAAGATCATTGAAGGATATCAATTATCTGACAACGACCTTAGGTTTCTTCTTTCCCTGGAATCTGAAGAAGACCTGGAAAGACTTTACTCTGCAGCGCGAAAAGTAAGAGATCACTATTTTGGCAACAGGGTATTTCTTAATTGTTTCATCTATTTCTCCACTTACTGTAAAAATCGATGCTCCTTTTGCTATTATAACTGTAAAAACGAGATCAATCGCTATCGGCTGACCGCGGAGGAGATAAAAGAAACCTGCAAAACCCTTAAAGGAGCAGGTTTTCATATGGTTGACCTGACCATGGGAGAAGATCCCTATTACTATGAAGACCCGGACAGATTCGTTGAGCTTGTCCAGATAGTAAAAGAAGAACTTGGGCTCCCAATAATGATTTCTCCGGGCTTGATGGATAACTCTACCCTTATCAAAGCCAGGGAAAAAGGAGCAAACTTCCTGGCTCTTTACCAAGAAACATATGACACTGAACTCTACCGGAAACTTAGAGTTGGTCAGTCATTCTATGGACGTGTCAATGCACGTCTTTTTGCTAAAAAACAGGGGTATTGTGTAGAAGACGGGATTCTTACAGGCATCGGAAACGATATCGAGTCCACTATTCTATCATTAAGGGGAATGAGCACTAATAATCCTGATATGGTCAGAGTTATGACCTTCTTGCCCCAGGAAGGAACCCCGCTTGAGGATTTCAGAGATAAGTCCTGTCTTTCGGAGCTGAAAATCATCTCGGTTCTCAGATTAATGTTTCCTAAACGCCTCATCCCTGCTTCCCTTGATCTGGAAGGCATTGACGGTATGGTTCACCGCTTAAATGCAGGGGCAAACATTGTTACTTCTATCCTCCCTCCCGATTCCCAACTTGAAGGCGTTGCAAACTATGACCGCGACCTTACAGAGCGGGACAGGGACATAAAAAGTGTGATCCGCAGGCTTGAAACCATGGGTATGGAACCTGCCAGGCAGGCTGACTTTGAAGCAGTCCTGGGGTGCTAGCTTGAAAACGATCTGTCTTGTGGGCGGGAAACTCCAGGGCTTCGAAGCTGCATATCTGTCTAAAAAAGCTGGAATGAAAGTAATTCTGGTAGATAAAAATCCACAGGCTCTTATCCGGAACTACGCAGATGAATTTCACTGTTTTGATGTAACAAAGGAACCTGAAAAGTTTTTGGAACTTTCAAAAAGAGTTGATGCTTTACTTCCTGTAAACGAAAACTTTGACTGCATCGAATTCCTGGATTCCATAAAAGAAAGGTTCTCCTGTCCGATACTTTTCGATTTTGAAGCTTACCGAATAAGCAGGGATAAAAAAAGCTCAAAAGATTATTTTAAGTCCATAGGAGTCCCGACTCCGCAGGACAGTCCTTCTGAGCCGCCTTATTTTGTAAAACCTCCCTGCGAAAGCAGTAGTGTTGGAGCCAGGATTATCTATGATAACGAAGATCTTGAAGCCCTTGAACCTGGCATGCTGGTTGAGGAATATGTGGAAGGCGAAGTCGTTTCTCTTGAAGTTGTAGGGGATGGAAAAAATTTTGCCGTGGTGAAAGAGACCCTGGTCCACATAGACGAAACTTATGACTGCCACATGGTAACCCCACTTCCTCTCGACCCTTCCTTCAGGCAGATTTCCCATGCTCTTGCAGCAAACCTGTCCTTGAAAGGAATTATGGATGTGGAAGCAATCTCCGGTCCCAAAGGGCTCAGGGTAATCGAAATCGATGCTCGTTTCCCAAGCCAGACTCCAACAGCCGTTTACTATTCTTCAGGGATTAACCTAATTGAACTCCTGTTCCATGCCTTTACTGATGGTATTGAGGAAATTGAGGATTTTCCTGAGAACAAATACTGCATTTACGAGCACATAATGCTCGGAGAAAACGGGAGTTTTGTTCCCGTGGGAGAGCAGGTACTCTCCATGGGCATAGACTACGGAAAATTTTACGAAGAACCCGGAATTGAGATTTTACTTTGCAAGGGAGAGAACCCGGTGTTCACCCTGATTTTCTGGGGCAAGGATAAGGAAGAAGCCGAGGCAAAAAAATGCAAGGGACTTTCGGTTCTGAAGGAGCGTTTCGGAGCGGCTGTCTGAGGAATATTAAATGACTGGAAAGGGAATTAAAAAGGATTAAAGAAACTCAGATTAAAGAAGTTCAGATTAAAGAAATTCAGATTCTAAAACCGGAATTTAAAGAATCTAACATTCAAATTTCCCCAATATAGGAAATGGCGATAAAGATGGCACTCTTAACTCCAAGTGATTTGATAAATATTAATAATCAGCTTCAGGAAGCCGACTCTGCTGTGCGAAAAGTAACAGGGCTTGACATAAAAGACGTCTGCAAAGCTCTCTACGGTACTTCTCCAAGCTCTGAAAAAGTAGGTATCGTGCCTGTAACTTCAGGAAGCGGAATAATAGGAAACTTCTCGGCTTCCCTACATGCAATTAGTCAGTATTTCGGATTTGACAGTTTTGTTACGGATATGCCGGATGTCAGCGGCTATTATGAAGCTGTGCGAAACGGAGCCGAAGTTGTTCTTATGGCAGACGACCATACCTATCTTGCGCATAACCTCAAAAATGGAAAAATAGCCAACAACCAGCCCTGCACAGGCATTATTTATGCCGAGATCGCTTCCAGATATCTGAAAGTCGACTCAAAGGATGTACTTGTTGTGGGCCTCGGGAAGGTAGGTTTTCCCGGAGCAGCACATTTAGTGCAGAAAGGCTTCAGGGTTTACGGATACGATCCTGACGAAACTCTCCTTCAGAAAACTATTTCAAGCCTCGGGGTTATTCCTTTCGACCTTGAAAATCCAAAAAAATTCTCCATCATCTTCGAGGCGACCCCCTGCGCAAATACAATTCCTGAAGCCGTACTTTCCGAGAATTGCGTACTTTCCACTCCTGGGATTCCCTGCGCAATTTCTGAAGAGCTTCGAAAGAAATACGATGTGCAACTTGTAACTGAGCCCCTGGGAATAGGAACGGCATCAATGCTGTACTCTGTGCTGTAACGCCCGAGTCCCGCCTCGCCCGAGTTCCGTCTCGGGAGGACGGTGCCCTTTTCGCTACGCTCAAGAGGGCTGAATTATAATGAAGAATCTGAGCTGAGTCAAGATGATTGATTATGCTGGCAAGATTATTTATTCAATTTTTTTTCGGGTCTGTTAGAGGGCTTGATCACAAGCCTTTTCAAAAAAGGCTTGAGCGAAAACGACTTGACTGCGTGATCTAATGGCTGCGGGTCAATGCTTGAAGGAATTAAGAGCTATATGGCAGATAATTTCTACGGAGATATTTAGATGCCTCTTATGAGTATTATTTCTTGCAAGATAATGCAGGATGAAATAATTTGGATTCTTGAAAATGACTCTTCTATTGATGAGATTATTATAGTTGAAAGCGAAAATGTCCAGGAATTCGTAGAAAAACTGAATAAAGTAAACCTTCAGTATAAAATACTCTCTCTAGAAGACATTTTGTCGCTGCCTGAAATTAAAAGCGATTGTAGGAAATATACAGTTTTGATCCATTTGATGGAACTGGGCCTTCATAGAAGTCCTAAAGAGTTAAAAATTAAGGTATATGAAACCATAAGCACTATCGCTCCCTTTTCTTCCGGGATTTTGCTCTTTTACGGCTTATGCGGAAATGTACTTGGAGACGTTGAAAAAGATTTTGAACAATGTTCTATCTCATGCCCGGTTCGTATTCTTAAAGACAAGGACCATAGAATTGTGGATGACTGTATAGGAGCGACTGTGGGAGGAGTCCAGAATTATCTAAGTAGACTCAAAAGTGTCAGTGATGCTGGAACATATCTCTTTACTCCCATGGGTAGTAAGAGCTGGAGGGAATTAATTCAACTGGATAAACTAAATAGTGATCCCGCAAAAGCATTAAAATTAATGAAAAAGACTCACGAAATGATCGGTTACAAAAGGGTTGCAAAGATTAATACTGGGCTTGAATATACTGAAAATTTCGATGATTCTGTTCGGGAATTTGCAGATCTGTTTGATTTCGAAATCTTGGAATTCGATGATGGTAACCAGGAAATTTTTGAAGATTGTTATTACGAACTCAAAGCGGAAATTGAGGACAAATAAAAAAGTTGAAAGATTTCAAGTCTTTTTATAAAGCCCCAATGTACTCAAAGTCAGAGCAGTAGCATTTATATCATCGTCCTTATTTCCCCAAGCCCCGCTTTCGTGGACATTTTTAAGGAGCCACTTGATAGAATCTTTAACCTCGTCTTTGAAGCCTGCAAGAAGTAGGGCTTGAATTGCCAGGTTGCTTGTGGAGATATGCGTCCATCCGCCGTCTGGTCCTTTTTTTGAAAGAATCCATCTCGCTTTTTCCCGGATGAAAGTTTCAAAGGTTCTGGTTTTTGCCAGCTTATCTTGTTTTTTGAGAGCCATAATGATAAGGGATGTAGTGCCGATCTGTTCCCAGGCAGGGCAATAGTTTTCGAATAACCAGTTGCATCCGTCTTTATCTTGAGTTCCCATATCTGCAAGAGCTGCGAGGACATAGGCTGTATCGTAAACATCCCTGTTCCAGGAATTTTCGCTTTTTCTGGCAAGCAGCCATTTTGCTGAAGCCATGAATACAATCCCTTCTGTTGAGAGGGCTGAGCAGGCCCTTGCGGTGTCCCTGATTGAAGAGTTCCAGGAACCATAGTTATCCTGTTCAAGAATCAGGCGGGTTATATAAGGGTTCGGGAGCGCCCAGAGAGCGTGGGCGGATAAGGTACTTGAAAGTTCTTTTACGGACTTAATTTGCTGGGCAGAGAGCCATTCAAAACTTTTTTTCACAATATCGAGTTCCAGATTGCTTGACATTTCGCTGTGCTTTTCAAATTCCATATATTAAAACCTGACTGAACACCTTACTGAAAGATTGTCCTCTTCTGTAACGACTTTTGTAAGGGCTTTTCAGTATATTGGGATTTTTTTCTTCAGTTTTCTCGGAAAGGTTATCTGGGAGGAAGTCTTTTTGCCAGCTCTTGATCAACTGAGGGAATTACATATTCATTTTTATCGACACCTCTCAGTTTGGCAATAATCTCTTTGTCATTTTCTTCCTCTTCTACCTGTTCTTCAACGTACCACTGCAGGAAAGAAACTGTATCTTCATCTTTTTCAGCGTTGGCAAGCTCTACCAGTTCATGAATTGAACGAGTAATAAACTGTTCGTGTTTCAAGGTCTGCTGAAACATTTCCATAGCTGTCCCGAATTCCATAGGCGGCTCTTTAATCTCCTTCAGCTTAACCCTCCCATCCTGATTGTTTATGTAATCAAAGAGCTTCATTGCATGAATGTTCTCTTCTTCTACCTGGACTCTGAACCAATGAGCAAATCCTGGAAGCCCCATTGATGAACTGTATGCTGACATAGCAAGGTACAGGTAAGACGAGTACATTTCTTTATTGATCTGCTCGTTCAGTGCTTCTTCCACCTTTTCACTCAGCATTGATTTCCCCTCCAATTCTTGAATTTACATCCTGATAACTCTATTCTGCAATTCTTATTTCTCACTATAGTTTTCCCCACAATCGTATCTTTTTGGTTAAAATTTTTACAAAAAAGTAGACTGATATATCTCTATTTTGAATTCTGGCTTTTTCACTGAGGCTCTCCAGATACGACATTGGCTGGAATATCTTTATCTTCTTGATCACAACGGACGAAACTTTCAGGTTTAAACCTCTCACGTACAACAAGTACCGGGATTTTTGAGTTCCTGACAACTTTTTCGGACACACCTCCAAGCATAAAACGCTCAACTCTGCTTTTTCCAGTAGAACCTATGACAATCATGTCAACTTTCTGATTCTCTGCAAAATCTAGAATTTCTTCAGCCGGATTTCCTTTAAGCAATATGGGTGTAGCTTCTACTCCGGCAGCTTTTGCATTTTCTTCTATGCAGCAAATTGCTTCACGGCCGACTATCTCAAACTTCTCGTAGGCGTTTTTTACCCACGATTCGTCCATCATAACTGTGTCAAAAAAGCTTATATCGATGACATATACGACATAGACCTTTGCTCCACTGAACTTAGCAATTTCTATCCCGAAATCTACTACGTTTTCAGAGGTTTTTGAGCCGTCAGTAGCGATCAAAATTCGTCTTTGAGGTTTGGATTTAAGTTCACTACTCTCCTCCATACTTACCCCCTAATATTCTGGATTTATTATTAAACTAATACCATAATCCATCTTACTGTTATACTTTATATCTTTTATAAGTGCTTTCGTGATCGGAAACGTTGGTCAGAAACTTAATTAATTACTCAAAAAACAAGCTCCAAAGAAAAAAATTTTAAATTTTGGAATTGCTCACTACAATTTTCTGAATTTTTATCTTTTTTACGACTCTTTCCGTGAATTACAAGTACTGGAACCTTTGAGTTTCTTACAACCTTTCCGGGTAGCTTCCAAGAAGAAAGTATTCAATATCGTTTTATCCAGATCGAACCCACGAAAAGCATATCAACAGCTTGTTTTTCTGCAAAATCTAGATCTTTTCAGCTGGATACTCTTCTTCCTAACATGTTATGAGCTTATCTAAAAAGCAGCTTGTCTCATTTAGCTACTCAGGGATTATTCTTGTATCAGTTTTTTCTCACTTTTATGTCGTTCTCGAACAACCAGAACCGGAACCTTTGCATGCCTTATAATTTTATCAGATACACTTCCAACTAAAACACGCTCATATCCGCTTTTTCCAAGCGACCCTACTATGATCATATCAATATTATTGTCTTCTGCGAAGCTCAATATCTTTTCAGCCGGATTGCCTTTCAGCACCCTGGATTCAACTTCCGCTCCTACTACTTTTCCAATCTTCTCTATATAAGAGGTTGCTTCATGTCCTACTCTCTCAAATTCATCAAGAGTTTCTTTTGACCAGATTTGATCCAGAGGAACTGAACGATAAGGAGTTGTTTCAATGACATACACGGCATATACTTTTGCCCCACTACACCCAACCATCTCCATCCCGAAGTCCGCGGCTTCTCTTGCAGTCTCTGAGCCATCGGTAGCGATAAGTATCTGTCTTCGCGGCATAGATTCGATTTCAATATTTCCCATAATTTCCCCTCAAGTTCGCGATTTGTATTCCTGGTTTTTATTCCGTATTACGGATTTCTCATCCTTTTTACAGATTCGTTTTTTCCAATAATTGCAGAGCCACAGATCACAATTGGAATTCTTCAGGCTTGCACTCTATGCTCTGACTACTCCATTTTACTCCCTATTTGAATATTGATTTGTTCATATTAATAATTTTCATCCAATTATTTCACTAAGAAAAGTAAAAGTGTCCACTAAGGGAAAAAACATATACTTTGAAATATGATTTATGAAGAGGTGACAGATCTTGGGAAAGTTGGGTAGCAAGTCGGCTCAATTATTTTTCTTAAAAAATTTGTTCTTAATACTCTTTATTATTACTTTCACCTTCGGAAGCGGCTGCATTAAGAATTTTGAAGAAGAAAGTTACTACAATGTTAAGGACATGGACATCTCAGCAGAACGTACAGGAACGGCTTTCATAGACCTTAATGTCACAACGTATATCGAAAAAATGCAGGGTGACAGTATGAAAAATACTTCACTTCTTCTTAAAGCCTATAGCCGGGAAAGCGGACTGCTTGAAACACAGAAGCAGATCGAACTAGGAGTGCTAAAGAAGGGCGATACAAAATCAGTGAGTCAGGTCCTGACCCTTCCGAAGAATGGAGGATACGATCTCCGTAGTGTCCTTTTTGAAGAAAATGTTCAGAAAGGCAATGGAGAAATCAAAGTTTACAATCTTGATGCTCTGCCTGCTGAAGTGCAGGAGACAGGGCTTGGAATTCCCGAAATGGATTTCAGAGTGAAAAAAGTAGACGGGGGAAAAGTCCTTGTTGAAAATGATATCTATCTGGCAAATGAAGGCAGGGAAACCAGCAAAGATTTCCGTATGCTTGTTAAGGTTCGCGAAATGGATGCTGGACTCCTTGCAGATAAGGTCTGGACGCACACAGGAGAAATCAAACCCGAAGCCACAGTTATCCAGACTGTCAACCTGACAATACCCGACCAGTATAATTACATTGTCGAAGTCCTCGTCTGGAACAACGATACAATAGTCGAGCGCGGAGAAGGCTATATTCAGCTTAGCCCCATAGTTGAGGTCAAAGATAGAAAGAATACTCAGGCTCGGAAGATCCAAACAAGCGAATTCGAAAATGTGGTGGAAACTGAGATAATTCCTGAAGAGGAGTATGCCGATAAAAAAGAAGCACCAGGGTTCAGCCTCGCTTTATCTGCAATCCTGTTCTGTTCGGCGGTAATTCTAAGGAGGCGGTTTGTATGAGTGAAACTTTAGATCTGAAACCAGAGCCAAAAGTGGAAAAAGTGTCTGAGATGGGGGAGAATTTCAAAAAAGGAATTTTCCTCATCTCCATGCTGCTTCTACTTGTAGCCACTTTCCAGCTCTATTTCTCCATAGAGCGGATAATTGAAATCTGGTTTGAGCATCAATACATCCCAATTTTCAGGGCTGTTTATAACTTCCTTGTCTTAATTGCAAGTCTGTACATTATCAGGCTTTATATTATAAAGCATTGAAAAAAGAAAATGCTGAAAAAAATCTGAAAATTTGAAAATACTAATGGGAGATATCTGAAAAGAGAGGTCTAAAAAGAAGATATCTGAAAAGGGAGGTTTGAAGTTTCAGGCCTCTTCAATCAGCTTTTTTACAGTTTCAAGCACAAGGACTGCATCTTCCCTTTTTACGTCAACTTCATTGCCTGTGCAAAAATCCAGAATGGATTTTTTCTTTTCTTCCGGGATCAACCCTTTTTTCGCCCCTTCTTTCACAAGCCCGAAATAGCTCCGGTCAGGGTAATAGGTGTCAATTGCAAGCTCCAGGAGGCCATTATGCTCTTTTTCACCCACAAGTCCTGAGGTAAATGCGGCTTTCAGGGTCTCCCTTATATTGACAAGGGGCACGGAGATTGGCTCGAAAGTATCAGGATTGGTGCTTACCGCTACCTCATCATCGGATTCAATTACCCCGTCCCTGTACCACTCGTAAACATTTCCTACGCCTATCATCCCGTGGGTATCCAGTTCCGAAGCTCTGAGAGCTCCCATGCTGGCCCCTCCTACGACCTTTACGCCTGCATCAAGTGCAGACAGAATCTCCCTATGTCCTACCGCAGCCCTGTCAAAAAAGATTCCATCTATTATCCCTATGACCTTATACCCTTTCTGGACGAATTTCTCAAGCTGGAACCTGCGTATGGGAGGCTGATAATTTGCCCTGAGAATTTTTCTTGCGTCCTCATGGCTGATGCTGTTGCCTGTAAAGATTACCGCCCTTGCTGTCATCGTCTCTTCCACGGCTTTTCATTTTTGTTTCTGGAAAATTCTCTCTTTCTTTGGGAACCGATTCTTTTTCCTTTCCGATCCCTGTCAATAGTGAAAAGTTCGAATCCAGGGATTATTACTCTGACAACCGGCACTTTAACTTCTTCTCTTGAGAGATCTACTACTAGCACTCTTTCGGCAAGATCCTGAAGTTTTTCGAGTATTACATCAATATTTTCTGCGGGGCTTTTCTTGGACAGGTCCTGCACTTTGGAAAGGGAAATTTTTTCTCCTTCTTCGAACCAGAACCAGTTCAAACGTTTCATGCGGTCGTATCCCACACTTCGGATAAAACCTTCCCTATCAGTATCTTCCCTTGCTCCCTGAATCTGGACTACTCTTGACTGGGCAGCTTCCGTTATGGCTCGCGAAACTGCAATTTCGGGTTTCAGGTGAGAGCCTGCCCCCATGACAAGAAGCGCCGGATCTTTCAACTTCACGTCGTCAGTTGCCGCAATTACTGTCGGAATGCCGGTATCGGTCGGAACCAGCCAGATTTTTAGTTCTATTCCTGCATCCTTAAACTTGCTGGCAAGCTCGTACAGGTACCCGTCTTCCTCAGTCAGTACGATTTCCTTTCCGAGATTGCGAGAAAACTGGGCAACGCTAACTGCATCCCTTTCTATAACCTCAAGAAGCCCATGGAGAATGGCTTCCTCAATCACGTTTCCTGATGCCAGTCCATTGGTATTGCTAAGGAAGAGTTTCTGGCATTGTCCGGGCGAGTCATATGGGTGGTAAACTGAATTAGAGCTTACGAACACTTCTTCTTTGTTCATCAAATCGTATGCTCCAACCCACTCGCACAGGGACTGGGGAAGATAAGGCTGAGGTAGAAGTAGTGTTGCTGGGTCGAGCACTGTGCAGCTTTCTTCGGCTCTGATATAAGATTCTATAAGAGCCGGAGCGGAAATCTCGCCTTTTACATTTGCGTTCAGGCCAGGTCTTTCTGCCAGGCAGCGCTCAAAGCTCTCCATTATTGCTGAAATCCGGGCTCGCTGCTCGGTCGAGCCCTTGCCTGAGTAAATACTGATCGCTCCCTTTGCGGCACTGGGGCGGATTGCCGAGAAAATAGGTATTCCAAGCCTATCCAAATTTGTAATATCTGCAATTCGGGTAACGCCTATCTTTTTTATCTCATCTTTGGTGTTTTCCAGGGTTGTGGCCTCATCAAATACTCGTTGTGTACCTTCGAGATATGAGATCGATCTGTCAAGTTTTATTTCAGGCATAATTAGAAACCTTCCGTCTCTTGTTATATATTTTGTATTTTTCGGATGTCAATCTTTTCGGGGGTTACATAATTTCTCTTCAGACTTTCTGGGAATATAAACATGATATAAATACGGCGAAAACATGCTGCAAATATAACACAAATATACCATACTGCAAGTATAACACAAACATACTATAAATACGACGCAAGCCTGCTGCAATATAATAACATACTGTGAGCAATACAAACATACTGCGAATAGCTGCGAACGTAATACAAATGAGTACAAATAGAATAATGCTATATATTGAGGGCTCTATAAGTATGTACTAGGGTTTATAAGGGGGTTTTGTCCGATGAATCTCAAAAAATTGTTTCTGGAAGAAAATGTAGGAGGCTTTGATCTCCTTTTCCGAACCATATATGGAGTACTTGCAACTCTCGCACTGTCAACAGGTCTTGTAAAAAGATCTCACTGGAAGTGGATTGTTGCACTAATCGCTTTTATGGGACTCGTTAGCTCGATCCTGAGACACTGCACTCCTTACTCCATTCTTGGGATCAGTACCGCGAAAAAGAAAGCTTCTGTGCAGGAAGTCTATTTCAATAGACAATACTTCAGGAGATATTAATTCTCCAGTTTCTTTTTCAACATATATGCGGTAGTGGGTGTAAAAACCTGTCTAAAATTAAGCTTAAGTCTACAATTGGGAAGTAAATTAGGATAGTACTATTATACACATTTGATTGAAGAAAGAAAGACATTTCTGGGACGTGAAAATGATTCTCAGAGACAGAAGGGAACTTTTGGATCCTTCAAAGAGCGGAAGAGATCCTGTGAGAGTCAAGTTTTGTCATATCTCAAAACATGTGAATGAGAGCTTCATTTTAAACTTTTTAGATAAGAAAGCTGACTTTTTCAATTACAACTAGGTTAACTCTTTTTCTAACTCATTAATTATTTTGCCAGCCTGGCAAGCTGCTCATATTTTTAATGAATTCATCTTTAAGTTTTTTAAAACTTTCTCCCATTTTTGAGCCAGACTTAATCTATCCAGGATCCTGTAAATATAAGATAATTAAAATCAGCTTTTTCACTCACTAATATTTTCTACAGTAAGTGGGTGGTTATACTGTCCAAGTGTTTTATACATGGGCTGTGTGGGAGCCATCCATATCTTTCCAGTGCCTTCATAGGTATGAAGTGCTCCTTCTCCACTGGTTATATTTCCAACCAATTTTTTTGCAGATCTCTCAACCGTAAATTTGATAGAGGATGATCTTAGGAACACAAAGTTTCCATCGACTTGTAGTCTTTCGTTATTAAGCTCATATTTCAGAACCTCACTTAGAGGCACTGGGATTGCAAGAACACATAGGCCCTTTCCACTGAGTTTGGTCTGAAACCAACCTTCTCCTCCAAATAGTCCGGCTGATAGGTTTTTCTGGGACGAAACTTCTACATTGACTCCGCTTTCACAGCAATAGAAAATTCCCTTATCTACAATAATCGGATTATTGTCTAGTTCCATCAATATGAAATGGCCGAAACTTGGCTCAAGGAAAATCTCTCCAGTACCTGAATAAGTAGGAGTGAAGGCAGCTTCCTCAGTAAGTGAATTCTTTATCAATTTCTTTGCAAGGCCTCCAACTCCTCCTATCTGGCATTCTGCACAAATATCCCCTTTGTGAAAGTAAAGGGCACCTGGTTCGGTAGTTATCGAGCTGTTTCGAAGGGTGATTTTTACCTGCTTGAGGCTCATTCCTACTCTCTCAAGATTATACAAATTTTCTGCAAGGCGAGCGTCCCTAAGCCCTCGCAGATTTTTATACTGAAGAATCTCAATTTTTATCCCGTCTCTCTCAATGCATTCTAGCACATTGATATTATCATAAAAATTTTGTTCGATCATGGGCTCACTACCTTTCAGTTGATTTGAAAACAATTCTTCTATGCTTAAATCAAAGAAGAGTTACAGAACTAACGCTCCGATTCCAAAACAGGTTCCCTATTTAGGGAGAAGTCAAGTTTTGTGAACATACTTCGGAAACGTAATACTAGTCAATTATCTTATACGGCTGAGCTTTTAATAACTGGTTTCAGAATTCCAACTATTCACGTTTTTGACCAACAGTAGGTATTTTATTTGGTATAGATGAATTAACAGTAGGTATTCTATTTGGTTTAGGTGAATTATATCTGGTTTTCAACCACGCTCAATAACGCTGTAAAGGCTGTAAATTTAAAGTAAATTTTTTTCTATTATATTCTATTTCTTTTATATAGAATTATCTAAAAAAAATTATATTTTCAAGCCAGTTGATTTTTCTTAAACTTTCGTCCGATATTTATCTTTTACTCGATGTTTCTCTTTTTTTCATAACTGGCCAATATTATGTAGTTCTCTTTGTTCTAAGAATAGATAGAAAAGGTTAGAGTAAGTTTCTTTTTCGAATGCTATGGCGCAACTAATTTCAGTCACTTATTATATATAAGTTCGATAATATTTTATTAATACTAAAGCCAAATGTGAAGATGACAATAAATGAACAATATAAAAGACTGTGAAGTTAGATGTACAAAGTGTAGAAGGTGGTTCAGCTCACAACTTCTTCAGTTTGAAGATGAAGAATCATTTCTGCACTCTGTAATGTATAAAAATACAGAGTCATGCCCTTACTGCAACACAATGGTTACCCATGACAAAGAAATCATGAGATTCGTAGAAAAAGATAGTACTGGTAAAGTCATCAAAGAAACAAGATACTTATATGATTTTTAATATAATATCTAAATTATCTTCTAAACTTTGCAAAAATTCTTTTAAATATAAATTTATGCTAATTCTTGAATACATATTAAACTTATGCTAATCTGGACTAAATTTCTGATTGTTTATATTTTTGCTTACAACTTAAAAAACTGATTAAATTGTTTCTTCAAAGGTCTGCATTTCTTTTTCAGGAAACTTTTTTGACTATTGCCGAGAAAGATAAAATTAAGTTGAAATTATTTTTAGTTTAAGATCTCTTTCTCCATATAAAAAGAACGTTGGGCGGCTTATTTTCTGCCGCTCAAGTTGTATATTCATTTATTTTTCTGGAAGCCCAAAGGCAACTATATAGCCTCCCGGATTGGCAACTTCTCCGGTGTTTCCTGTAGGCACCAGTAGCATACCGTCTCCTATAGACGGTCCACCTATACCAATTGGAGCTCCGACATTGAATTCCCACAGCTCTTTGCCAGTTTCGGCATCATACGCCCTGAGGATTCCCGAGGTTATAAGCGGGGTTTCAAATGGAACTCCATAATCATTAAACGGATACATTACGCCTGTTTCTTTGTTCCCTACAGCCGTGGTAGTACCTGAGAATATTATTCCATTGGTTACCAGCGGAGACACCCAGGTCGGGAATTCAGTCTTATGCTCCCACCTGACCTTTCCTGTCTTCAGGTCAAGGGCGATAATGGAGCCGTTTCCTATTCCATTTGTCATGGAGTCAAATGCAGGTTCAACATGACCTTCACCGGGCCTGCTGAAGAAATTCGCTCCCTGATTGCTTACAGCCACATA
>NZ_DAGK01000035.1:0-99461 GCF_002495725.1 Methanosarcina sp. UBA411 | reverse complement strand
CCCTGATTGCTTACAGCCACATACAGGTTATTTTCATCAAAGGCTGAATATGCCATAACTCCACCGCTTACACTGGGCCAGACCGGTCCACTGCCGTTTGGCATGGCCGGAACGTCTACGCGGTAAAGATAAGCTACGTTCGTCCACCAGATTGGTTTTCCTGTATCTGAGTCCATTGCCATAACATCTCCTCTCTTGTTGTGGCCAATCACTATTTTCTCAGAGCAATTGGTAGAGTTAATAGTAACCAGATTAGTTCCCCAGCAGGTATCCCAATCGTGAGTATCTGGAATTGTGACGTTTAGAACTGTACCTGTCTCTATTAGGGGTGTCGCCCATATGATCTTACCAGTCGTTATATTAACAGCAATCACATTGTTTGCATACTGATTCTCCCCAGGTCTGCTGGATGCATCAAAGTCAGGCGCAGGATTGCCACAGGGCAGATAGACTACACCTTTATCAGTATCGATAGCTCCACCCGTCCATACTGTGGCGCCGCCGTTAACACTGGAGTTCTCTCCCTCAACCCATTCACCCACTGCAGTATAGGTCTGCCAGACTATTTTGCCAGTATTTTTATTGAGGGCAGTCACTGTTCCTATTGTAGGAGCAGGACCTTCAAGAACTACATCTCCAAATGCAGATCCAAGAATCAGATAATCCTTCCATACGAGTGGAGGTGAGGTAACAGCGAATGATCCTCCCAGAGGCTGCAAGGCAGGCGATTCCCAGATTTTCTTGCCGTTCTCAGCATTTAGAGCTACTACAGTTCCGTTAGGTCCGGTTGGAGCGTAAATCACTCCGTTGTCGTAGGCTACTCCATGGGCAGGATATAAAGACGATACGTTATGGTCATACTTCCACTTGTTCAGGCCAGTCTCCATATCAAAAGCAATAACCTCGGAATTGTTATTCTGAACATAGCCCGTCTTTCCTATTATCAAAGGTGGATTCTCAATCACAGCTCCCGTGTTGAGAATCCACTTAACCTCTAGTTGATTTACATTGTCTTTGCCTATCTGCGTCTGATTGCTGTGCCTGGACATGGAATCATCATAATTAATCGTATTCCAATTCTGGCCCACTGCAATAGCTGAGCAGGTTATTGTAATTAAGATGAGAGACGCTAAGATTAGCGTTAACTTTTGCTTCACCACACCACCTCTTTGTAAAATTGCCACCCTCGGAATTTGAGGAATCTGCTTTAAACCGATAGGTAAAACCTGTAAGAATTTTCATTCTACGGTACTAAAATTAGACAGATCTTCTCGCGTGATAAATAATACTCATAATCTCCAAAGGTTAGGCTATTCCTACTCCAAATGGTAAATATAATGAGCTTTTTATTATTAATCTTTTTATTTATATGCTGATCAATTAAAAACCTAAGCATTTTATAAATAGAAAACGAAAATCATTATTACTGAGCTTATTTTAAAAGCTAAGCTACTAGTTTTTTATTCATCTGCCCAAGTCTTGAAGATTAAAACTCTTACGAAAAATCTTGAGCCCTATTCAAAAAAGCATCTGAGTTGGAGGTCATACTTAACCTGCTAACCTATGTCAGACTCTGATATAGACTGCCTGCTTATGCGTGTTCTCATTTAGTTTGTTAACTGCTCATCCGTTGCTGCAGCTGGTATAAAGCCTAATATTCAATCTTCTAGTCTTAAGTTCTAACTGTCACACACTTCGGTTTCTGCCGTCTACAGAGTGAGCTACCTATTAAATTTTTGCATCCGGTTTAATATCATAAAATTTTATAAAAATCATTAATTTATGTGATTACTACAGTATATAGACTATAAAAATGGGATTATAGGTATAAAGAAGGGAATTTCAAAAGATGGTTTCACTTTCAAATTCCTGTTAGTAGCTTGGCTAATTGGCTGGAACAAAAACTTTCGCCGCTGGTGACTCCTTGCGTCAGAATAACAGTCAATACATGACCTCTACAAGCCACTTTATAATTTCCAGCATCAGGAGGATAGCTGAGCAATCCAATCCTCTGATAACTTATGTGTTAAGCCCAAGGGCAACGAAAATGAATCAAAGATGAGGATTATGACCATTGAGCAGGATCAGATTATCCCTTATCGGCAGTCGGCTAACGAAGTGTTAATCGCGCTTGGCACGGATGCACGGACTGGTTTGAGCAAAGAGGAAGCACGGTTACGTCTCGATAAATATGGCAAGAACGAGCTGACAGCAGAAAAGCCCGTGCCTGCCTGGAGAAAATTTCTGGCGCAGTTTCAAGATGTACTCGTTATCCTGCTTCTTATTGCAACACTTATTTCTGCAGGAATGTGGCTGTATGAACGAAATTCGGCCCTGCCTTACGAAGCAATTGCTATCTTCGCAGTTGTACTACTCAATGCGATCATGGGCTATGTTCAGCAGTCCCGAGCTGAGGAAGCTATTGCGGCGCTGCGCCAGATGACAGCGGCACAGGCCAGTGTTATTCGGGACGGTACGCGGCAGAGTGTTCCGGCGACTGAGATTGTGCCCGGCGACATTATCATCATCGAAGAAGGCGACACTATCCCGGCGGATGCTCGAGTGATTCAGTCAACTGCACTTCAAACGGCCGAAGCGGCACTGACTGGCGAGAGCCTGCCTGTTTTGAAAGATGATATCCCTATTGCAGAAGAGGTCGGACTTGGCGACCGCGATAATATGATCTTTAGCGGTACTGTGGCTGTTTACGGTCACGGGCGTGCAGTGGTTACAGCAACCGGAATGCAGACCGAGATGGGACGCATTGCAGGGATGCTCAAAGAAGCGCCTGTAGAAACCACACCACTGCAAAAGGAACTTCACCGCGTTGGCAAACTGCTCGGAATCATCGTTATTGTTATTGCTGTCGTGATAATTGCAACCATTCTCCTGGTTGAAGATATAAGGGGTTTCTCAGCTCTTTTTGAGGTGCTCATTTTAGGTGTGGCGCTCGCAGTCGCGGCTGTGCCTGAAAGCCTGCCTGCGGTGGTGACAGTCGTGCTTTCTCTCGGTGTTCAGCGCATGGCGCGAAAAAACGCCATTGTGCGCCATCTGGCGGCTGTCGAGACTCTTGGTTCGGCTAATGTCATCGCCTCCGATAAAACGGGCACGCTCACGAAGAACGAAATGACTGTACTTACGATAGTCACCGCGAGTGGGCGCGTCAATTTTGAAGGTACGGGTTATGCTCCAGAAGGCGAGGTGCGTAGAGAAGGAGGAGGGAAGCTTGATGGCGCGCTCCAATTTGAGTTAGTGCGTGCACTTGCAGCCGCTGACCGCGCTAGCAATGCAGTGTTGCATGAACGCGATGGACGCTGGGCGGTACATGGCGACCCGACCGAAGGAGCATTGATTGTTGCGGCACGCAAAGCCGGGCTGGAAGCTGAGGCTCTCAATGCACGGCTGGAACGAATTGGGGAAGTGCCTTTTTCTTCAGAGCGCAAACTGATGAGCACGGTTCATAGTGATACTGAGCAGGAGGAACGGTTGCTTTCCTTCACCAAAGGCGCCCCGGATATATTGCTTGCTCGCTGTACACAGGAGCTTGTAGGAGATGATATCAAGCCTCTGACTGAGGAACGCCGCGCAGAAATTTTGAAGAGTAATGAAGAACTTGCCGGTAAAGCTTTACGAACACTTGCTGTCGCTTCCCGCACGCTGCCAAAAGATGCGTTTAAGCAGGAAGAGTTTGATGAACACGTCGAGAAAGACCTCATCTTCTTGGGATTGATCGGCATGATTGATCCGCCGCGCAGGGAGGCTAAAGATGCAGTTGCACGTGCCATGGCTGCGGGTATTCGTCCGATAATGATAACAGGCGATCATCCTAAAACTGCTACAGTTATTGCTGAAGAACTCGGCATTCCCACTCACGGGCAGGCTGTTACGGGTGCTGAGCTTGAGAAGATGCCTGAGGAAAAGCTTGACCAGACGGTTCGGGAAGTCTCGGTCTATGCACGCGTTAACCCAGAACACAAGCTTCGGATCGTGAAAGCTTTACAACGCCAGGGAGCAATTGTGGCAATGACGGGCGATGGGGTTAATGATGCGCCCGCTTTGAAAACGGCCGATATCGGGGTTGCAATGGGCATTACTGGAACGGATGTTTCCAAAGAAGCCTCCGATGTTGTGCTCGCGGACGATAATTTCGCGACTATTGTAGGAGCTGTAGAAGAGGGGCGTGCTATCTTCTCTAATATTCGTAAGTTCCTGCGCTACCTGCTTTCCTCAAACCTCGGGGAAGTGATGATAATGTTTTTCGGCTTGCTGCTGGCAGATATTATAGGGCTGACCGCCGACGGCGGAGCCGGGATAGTACTGCCTCTGCTCGCAACTCAAATCCTGTGGATCAACCTTGTTTCGGACGGCCCACCTGCACTTGCACTCGGAGTAGACCCGTCTGAGCCGGGATTGATGAAAGAACCGCCGCGCCCGCGAGAAGAAGGAGTGATAACCCGTAGCATGTGGGCCGGCAACCTCTTTACCGGTATAATCATGGCAGCTGGGACGCTGTTCGTACTGGATGCCAGTTTACCCGGAGGTTTGGTTGAAGGCTCAGGCAGCCTGCAATATGCACAGACGATGGCTTTTAACACAGTGGTTTTCTTCTCGCTTTTCGTCGTTTTCAATGCGCGTTCGGATAAGCAAAGCGCATTTGTCGGCTTGTTCTCTAACAAATGGCTTTGGGGCGCAGTTATCTTGTCGCTTCTGCTGCAGATAGCAGTCATTTACTTCCCGTTTTTGCAGCAGGCTTTCTCGACCGTGAGCTTGAGTCCTGGAGATTGGCTACTCTGCGCGGCGGTAGCGAGTTCGGCGTTGTGGTTGCGAGAATTAAGCAAAATTGTCATACGTGCGAGGGAGAACCGAATAAAATGAGATCTCGCGTCAGATGATTTCGGATCTGTTTTCTAGCTTCGATCCACGGATTAAATCAGCATATAAGCCCCAACCACGCAAAGGAGAACAGCCACGTATTTTTGAAAAATTTCTTTTTTCATGTTTTTAATGAGGCTGTTTGCTGCATAAGTTCCAAATATCATGGCAAGCCCCATGAGAAGTCCAAGATTAATAGTATTTGGAGGGAGATTCACAAGTTTTCCATACACGATGATTTTAGTTATGTGCATTGCAGTTGCGGTCGCAGCTTCACTTGCTATATAAGCTACCGGGGGCAAGCCAAAGGAAAGAAATACTGCAGCTCCAATCGGCCCGGCGCTTCCTGCAAGTCCAGACAGCAAGCCGGTCACTGCCCCTCCGAGGATAAGCGTTTTATCATTCGGTTTGAATTTTAATATCCTAAAATACCTTAAAAATACAAACAAAATTAAAACAGCACCTATTATCCTTGTTACGGTGCTTTTTGAGCTAATTGAAAACCCAAAAGCTCCAAGTGCGGATAATGGAACTGCCGTCATAGAAAATAAGAAAACCTTTTTCCATTCAATCTGGTTTAGTCCGAACGCCATTCTTGACAGGTTGCCAATCAATTGCGCAATTGTAAGTACCGGAACCGCAAGTTCTGCACCTATGTACAGGGTTAACACAGGCAAAAGCAAAAGCGCACCTCCAAAGCCGGCAGCGCCAGAAATTAATGCGGCAATAAAGCTTGATAATATTAAAACTGTATACATTTCCATTAATAATGTTCCTTTCTCAAATTTGCACTATTTCTTTTGTTCCTTTTATAAACCCGTAAACCATAACCCTCGATTTTATATATGTCTTTAATCTGGAAAGCTGGCAGGTTACAAAAATAAGCAAAGTGATGTAAACAGAAATATCGTGCATAGATTTTGGTTTCTTAATCATTATATTGTGTTTTTAAATTTCAAAACATTTTAATTTATTTTCCTCCATATATAAGACAATTCGATAAGTTTATTATATTTGGGCACGTAGATTAAATTATGACTTTCTTGCCTCCAGATTATGGGTCTATTAGTTATATTCCTCTGGACATAGCCTTTAGGGATACTATCTTTATTGGGGTCTTTAGCGTCATTATGTTCTTTATTTTGGTCCTCTCTGTGCGTAATAATATTCGAAGAGCACAGAGCAGTTAAATATCTTCTCACGAGTGTGTTTTGGTTTATTTCCCTTTTAGAATGGCTTGAAGTAGCTTAGTTTTGGCTTTTTCCCTGCACTTGTTTATAACCTTTTTAAATATTCTTCTAATGTTTTTTTTCAGGTTTTTCAGATTCTTCTATGGTTTTTCTATAATTTTCTAATTTTATCCTCTAATGTCGATATTTTTAATAAAATATCAATAAAATACATGACTTGAGTTTTTTTCACAATATATGACTAAGTATACCCAATAACGATAGTAAAAAAACTATTTTTATTATACTTTTCTTATATATTTCTCAAAATTAACCTCGGTAAACTCTAATATTCACTTTTCACATTACCGCACTAAAAGATTCATTATTTTTCTCCACTCAGGATATTTGGATCTTTTAACCTCTAATATATCAGAAACTTTAATATATTTAAAAACAAAATTAAAATCAGGGGAATTGGGAAGATATGAAGGCTGAAGAAAAGGGAGTGAACACCGGTTTTTCTAAAACTCAAGAAAATAAACCCTCTTATCGCGATAAAGAGAAAAATTTTGTAAGGGATACGTCAGGAAATTCCCATAGATCTCACGAAGGAAGCGGGAATAAATCTGCTGGAAATATAGTGCATCAGGGTCTTCCAGAAGCTCGAACGATGCGTACCGAAGAGAAATCTCCGGCGTATGGACAACATGAGGAAATAAGGCATGGGGGCCCTGAGCGGCATGAAGGAATGAAACCCAAACAGCACAGCGAAATTAAACATGAGGACCATGAACCACAAGAAAAACTGATACATGAGGAACGTGGCGGAACGGAACATAAACAGCATGAGGAGATAAATCATGAGCATCGTGGTCTGAAACATGAAAAAATGAAGCACGAAGAGAAGCATGAAGGAATGGAACACAAAGGCCATGAGGCGGCCGGTGGGAAAGATCACGCCAACCATCATACCCAAATGCTTGAAGATTTCAGAAGAAGATTTATTGTTTCTTTTGTGTTAACTTTTCCAGTTTTGGTACTTTCGCCTACAATTCAGGCCTTTTTCAACTTTGAGCTTCACGTTCCGGGTGCGGATTACCTTACTTTTTTCCTTTCCTCTATTGTGTATTTCTATGGTGGGTATCCGTTTCTCAGGGGGATTAAAGAGGAGCTTTCCGAAAAATCTCCTGGAATGATGACCCTTATAGCCATTGCAATCAGCGTGGCTTATTTTTATAGCTCGGCTGTAGTTTTCGGGCTTCATGGAGAGGTGTTTTTCTGGGAGCTTGTAACCCTTATCGATGTAATGCTACTCGGGCACTGGCTGGAAATGCGTTCGGTTATGGGAGCTTCGAGAGCCCTTGAGGAACTTGTAAAAATTATGCCATCGGTTGCCCACTTGAAGAAAGATGGAGAAGTGATTGATGTCGCGATTGAGCAGCTAGAAGTCGGGGATAAGGTTTTGATAAAACCTGGGGAAAAAGTGCCTGTGGACGGGACTATTGTCGAGGGAACGAGCAGCGTCAACGAATCCATGCTTACCGGGGAATCGAAGCCTGTTTCGAAAAAGCCGGGAAATGACGTTATCGGCGGCTCAATTAACGGAGAGGCAGCTTTTGTCGTCAGGGTAGAAAAGACCGGAAAAGATACCTATCTCAGCCAGGTTGTTGAACTCGTCAGGGCTGCCCAGGAAAGCAAATCAAAAACCCAGGATCTGGCAAACCAGGCTGCCATGTATCTCACGATAATAGCCCTTACTGTGGGTACTCTCACTTTTATTCTCTGGACCCTTTTCGGCCAGCAGCTTGTCTTTGCTCTGGAAAGGGCAGTGACTGTAATGGTTATTACCTGTCCGCACGCTCTTGGGCTAGCAATCCCTCTGGTAGTTGCAGTTTCAACGTCCATTGCCGCAAAATCTGGGCTTCTTATCCGGGACAGGCAGGCATTTGAAAGAGCACGTAATCTTCAGGCTATTATTTTTGACAAAACCGGTACACTTACCGAAGGTCGATTTGGGGTTACGGATGTAGTTTCTCTTGTAGTTTCTGTTTCAGGCGAGGAAAATCGATTCGGAGAGTACGAAAAGGATAATAAAAGAATCTTAAGCCTTGCAGCCTCTCTGGAAGCCAGTTCGGAACATCCTATTGCAACAGGCATTCTGGAAAGTGCCCAGGAAAAAGGAATACAAATTCAACCCGTGGAGGAATTCAGTTCTATTCCGGGAAAAGGTGTACAGGGGCTCATTGAAGGAAAAAAATTCCTTGTTGTGAGCCCTGGTTATCTTGAAGAAAATGGAATTTCTCTCAAAAATGAGAAAATTGAAGAAATCAAAGCACAGGGAAAGACTGTTGTGTTCCTGCTTGAGGGAGATAGGGTACTCGGAGCATTTGCACTTGCCGACATTGTCAGGAAAGAATCCAAGGAAGCTATCTCAAAACTTAAAAGTATGGGAATAAAGTGCCTCATGCTTACAGGCGATAATCGCTATGTTGCAGCCTGGGTATCCCAGGAACTGGAGCTTGACGATTATTTCGCAGAAGTCCTTCCTCATGAGAAAGCCGCGAAGGTCAGGGAAGTCCAGGCGCAGTACATTACTGGCATGGTTGGGGATGGAGTTAATGATGCTCCTGCCCTGGCTCAGGCTGATATCGGGATATCCATAGGAGCAGGTACGGACGTTGCAATCGAAACCGCTGACATAGTCCTGGTAAAAAACGATCCGAGAGATGTGGTTAATATTATCGGGCTTTCTAGGAAAACTTACTCCAAGATGTATCAGAATCTTCTCTGGGCAACAGGATACAACGTTTTTGCCATTCCACTTGCAGCCGGGGTACTCTATGGATACGGGATTTTACTGAGCCCTGCTATGGGTGCAGTTTTCATGAGCCTAAGCACCGTTATCGTAGCAATAAATGCTCAAATTTTAAAGATGGGGTGATTAATGCGGGTAAAATTTACAGTTTAAACAGTTACCAATTTTAATTTCTGTCTGCTTCATTCCCCTAGCTCTAGATGCCTCTTAGGGCGTCGAATAAGATAGTATAGAAAAGCTCCTATGATATAGGTTAAAACAATAATTATGACCCAGATCAGGCGTGTATTTCCTATATCTGTCTCCTTTTTCACACAGTCAATAAGAGTCCATACCCAGAAAACAAAGGAAAGCAAACCAATAAATGCGGAAAGAATAAAAACATAAGAAAAGCCGATCATTTTACTCGTCTCGAATTTTTATCTTTCATTTATGTAAATATATTAATAACTCGCAAAAATTATTGATTATAATGAGATTTTAACACTTAAATATTTGTTTATTATAGACTTTTTGATTTTATTCAATTAATTTGTTAACTAAAATTCTATTGGACTTTTAAACGTCTATTTATGTTCAAATTTTATGTCAACTTCCAAATCTTCAAACTCAGTCCATTCTTCCAATATTTTGATATTTAACTGATCCTGAGATCTGGTTTTTATCTGTCTCAAAATTAGATCTATTTGTTATCTACTCTTCAAAATCCTCTGTTCTTCAAAACGCCTAAGCCTGAAATTGAGTAAAAAAACAGTGTAGATTACCAGACCTGCAATTAAAAAAGAGGTTCCTGAAAGTGTTTCATATAAAAGGCCGCCAAGGATAAGTCCGGTAATGCTTGCAAGGCCTCCGAAACTGCTGGCAACACCCTGTATTGTTCCCTGGTACTTTCTTCCTGCAACTTTTGATAAAAGAGAGAGAAAGGAAGGCCACATAAGCCCGTCTCCAAGCGCGAAAAACCCTGCTGCAAGGTAGGTAAGGAAAAGGTTCCCAGGAATGAGAAGCAAAAAATTCGTACCGAGAATCAGGCTTCCGAAGATTATGAGGGTTGCATCCGAATGTTTTCTTGAAACCCTGGGAAGTAAAGTACTCTGTACAATTATAAGAAGCCCGCTCAGCACCGTGAAGTAAATGCCCATTTTCGCAATGCTCCAGTTGAGCGCTGATATCGCGTGCAGGGGAAAAGCCGTGTAGAACACATTGTATCCAAGGTCGATTAGAAAGTACAGGCAAAGCATATAAGGGATATATGGAAGTCTCAGGATCTCCATGAATTCAGGTTTTTTTATTCCCGTTGCGGTTCTGCATTCCCTTATCTCATAACCGAAGATTTTCCTTACATTCTCGGCTTCTTCAGGCCCCTCAAGAGCGCACTCTTTACTTTCGGGAACATTAAACATAATCAGCAGTGTTCCGATAAGTGAGATTACTATTGCTCCAAGTACAGGAGCTACATCCCCATACGCGGTTACGCTCAATATTCCAGCAAGGGCAGGCCCAACTATGAATCCCAGGTTCTCGGAAATCGACATCTTCCCGAAATTCCGGCTCCTATCTCTTTCTGCAGTAATATCGGCCAGATAAGCATTGGCTACCGATACATTTCCTCCAGTCAGTCCGTCAAGAGCTCTGGCAAAAAAGAGCACTGCAAGGGGCAGGGTAACGGTAAAAGCTCCCAGGATTCCGGAATCTATTTTAAATAAGCTTACTACTGGAAGAAAAAGAGCCCCAAGGAAAATGATCCATGAAAGCAAAGTCCCTAACTGGCTTAAAAACAGGATCTTTTTACGACCGTAGGTGTCAGACCACCTGCCCAGAATAGGGGCTCCAATTAGCTGAAAAGCCGGATACATCGAACTTGCCAGTCCGTAAATGAAAGCGTTCCCTCCCAGTCGGCTAACCAGAAACACCAGAAACGGGAGTACGATGCTGAATCCGAGCGTGCTTATGAAATTGACAGCGAGAATTGGAAGAAGAGAAATTTTTTCTCCGGTAAGAGAGTCTGGAGTATTTTCCTGGTTTTTGCTTTCTTTTTTCATGGCTCCTCAGGGTTCGTTTTCGGAAACCTTTTCCCAGGGCTTAAGGTTCCCTTCTTCTTTTCATATGACCGGTATTTAGTTTTCAGATAACAGCTACTTCTTTAGGATAGTTGCCTCTTTAATTCCCAGAATATCAGCCCAGGCCCGTTTCCCACACCTCGGGCACCTGAGGTATTTTTTATTTACACCATTGGGGCTGATGAAATCTTCAAGCGTTGAAATCTCGAACACCTCACCGCATCCGGGACAGAGATAGGCAAAGTTTTTTGCATGCCATGCCACAAGCAAGGCAAGTCCTCCGGCTACTATTATAAGCCAGAGATACCAGTAACCCGGAAGCAGGAAAAACGACAATATCATAATTACTACTATGAACGCAAAAATTACCTGAGCTGTTCCGTACCAATCGCTCCGCGTGATTTCCCAATACTTGTTTCTGTTCATAGCTCACCCCCCACTTCTACTCCCTTTTTCTTTATTAGCGAATAATTTATACTGGAAAATAGGATTTGCAGTTATTTAATGCAAATCTTTTCAAAAAAGGTTTGACCGCAAACCTTTTCAAAAAAGGCTTGAGCGAAAACGGCTCAATGGTGTAATTACCAGAAAAACGGTTTAAAGCAAATCTTTTCAAAAAAGTTTGATCAAAATCGAAGAATGCCTTATTAAATTTGTTATAAATAGGTAAAAGTTAGAAAAGAAATCTTTCTTTTCAGTTATTTTGTCTTTACTACAAGTCCTTCGATCATATCTTCGGAGTACCAGACCAGAACCTCCAGACGTTCCGAACATCTGCAGAAGGCATCCTGCACAGAGACCTGAGTTCCAAGGTCTGGGTTGTCTAGGTGTCTCCAATCATCGCTAACAAAGAGCCATAAACTTCTTACGCTGCCTGGGGGGTAAGGCATCAGTTCAAGCCAGTACCGGGTGGCTATACCAGTTTTCGCAGTTGCTCTAGGTCGTGATTCGACTGCATTCTGACCTTCCGGGGCACTTGGTAATTCTTTAGGGGCAGTCACGGATTCTGATTGAGATTCTGATGGGTGCCCTAATGGACTATTTGTTTCTGATGGGATATTTGTCATTATTTACCCCTTTTAGTTTAATTGCTAACTCAATATGTTCGTTCCTGATTTCACCAATTAGTATACTATATACTTATATATTTACTAAAGAAAATATGTTTAGAAACTAAAATCCCGTAAGGTATATACCTCCTCGATTCTCGTGACCTTGGCTGGCCGCAGCTTTTTACTCCTGTTGGATTAAAAAGAATTCATACTACTTAGGTTCTTCAAAAAGTTCCGGACAATTCTCTTTTAGTGGTATGAGGAGTTCGTAGTCTAATTCTGTAATGTACAATTAATAGGCTTTGAACTAAAATAACCATTACTATATGAGCCTATCCGAAAAGTGGTTACCTACTATAACTTTCCATTAACAAAATGCAAAACCGGAACGGATGCCCGGATATTATATACATATTGTGACTTTTCGACATGCATTACTGACTTTTCGGATAGGCTCTAAACCGAAGATCAGAACTATAGAACTTCCATATACGTGCTGTATGGAATCCACAGTAATTTTAGAGAACGTGGTGGCATCTACAGCGTTGGCAGAAGATTTCAACCTGGAAAAAATGATGGAGTCTGGGCTGGAAGGCGCAGAATATAACAAAAAGAAGTTCCCCGGTCTCGTCTACAGAATAGAGAATCCCAAGGCTGCCTTTCTAATTTTCACTTCCGGAAAAGTGGTATGCACTGGAGCTAAGAGCATCGAGAACGCTCATGCGGCCATAATCACTCTGGCTAACACACTAAAGGATATCGGCTTCGATAAAATATATCCAGAACCTGAAGTTCATGTTCAGAACATTGTAGCTAGTGCTGATTTGAAAACAACCCTTAACCTGAACACCATTGCTATAGCTTTTGGTCTGGAGAATGTCGAATACGAGCCAGAAGTATTTCCTGGGCTTATTTATAGGGTCGAGGCTCCCAAGGTCGTAGTGCTTGTGTTCAGCTCTGGCAAACTGGTAATCACAGGTGGCAAAACTCCGGAGGATTGCGATGAGGGTCTGCGGATCGTCAGGACAGAGTTCGACAACTTAGGACTTCTTTATTAAATATATCCTTAAAGTCTCGTAAACTCGTAACGAATACCACATACAAAAATGGGAAGTAAATAAGAGAATAAGAGGGAAAAATATGCATATAACCAACAAGACAGAAACAGAAGACATGTTATTTGAATTTACATTTTCTCACTCCGGTTCACCTGAAAACTTATTTAATCAGACCCTAGTATACATTTTAAGAGGAAAAGATGGCTTAGATTTTGCAGAAATAAATATATCCCATATAATTACAAGAACAGGCAACTTTGAAGAAAGAAAAATATCACAACGGTACATTGAATAGCTAGGGAATTAAAAACAGGCTCTAAAATTCCAGACTCTACTTAAGCTGTATTTATAATTTTACTATAAAATTTACATTTTTACATTTTACAGTAAATATATACACATTTTACTTTTGAGTTGAAACCAACGCCTTCTACCTATTCACCCTTTCCAGAACATGGCTGTTAAGAGTAAACGGTTTATCACTTTTAGCATTTTGTTTCATGTAATGTAAAGTTCCCTTAGAGGCTGTCTTAAAATTAAATAATCCTTTTTTCCTGCTTAGAGCCTATCTAAAAAGTGTTGTTACCTACTGTAACTTTCCATTAACAAAATGCAAAACCGGAACGGATGCCCGGATATTTAGACTTATTGTAACTTTTCAGCATGCATTACTGACTTTTCGGATAGGCTCTATTAGAAAATACCCTACTTAAAAATAGGATTACAGATCTTGTGTCGTGTTGTTGGTCACGGGGGCCAATAGATAATAAAATAAGATGGCTAATTTAAATGAATTTTTATAATTCTATTTTAGCATGCTCTTATAGTGAGTATAACGATACCATAAAGTATAATTAAAAGTGTCTATGCATTTCTTACTGCGTTTTTCCATATCAAAGATAGGATTATTCTCTGGATTTCTGTTGAATGTTTAGGAGATAACTAGATGAAGGACTGTGGTGAAAAAAATAATATTTCCGCAGTTTGATACTATAATTTTTACCTTTGCGTACCAGTTTCCCGGGAATTTCTCAGAAAGAAGGAAAATAAAGTCAAAAATTCTTACTATGGGAGAGATTCACTGGAATATATTGAGTCTCACGTAAGGGAAATATAAAAATATCTACTTATAAATATGTTAACCTGTCGAATCTAGGATAATAATATATATTAACACAAATTTATACTGATAAATGAAAAATTACTAATATTTATATTTTCATTCAATATAAGAAGTTACTTCCAAAAAATACTGAATATAAAATGTCTTGGAATTCTGACAGTGTGCCGATTTTTCTGTATAATCATAATCTTTAGAAGGTGTTGGGTCAAAAATCCGATATCGCAAGATCAATTTCATCGACAGTGTACGAAAATTTGATTTGGAATTTACAGTAAATTCGCAATACTGCCAAAGTCATAAAACTGAACCAAAATTTGGGGAATACATAGAATGAAAGGGCAAATAAAAAACACATTGGCTATTTTGCTTGCAATCTTATTTGCATTGGCGTTATCAGGTGCAATAGCAGGTGCCGAACCCATTTCAACCAACGACGACAACGTTGTGCCACCAGAATATAATCCAGTTTGGAGCAAGTGGGAAAGTCTCGGTGGAGAACTTACTGAAGGTGTAGCTGTTTCCTCCTGGGCACCCAATCGGTTGGATTGCTTCGCAGTTGGAGCTGATAGAACACTGCAGCACAAGTGGTTTGATGGCACCTGGCACGACTGGGAAGATCTAGGCGGTGAACTGTATTCTGCACCCGCAGCTGTTTCATGGGATTCAAATCGTATCGATATTTTCGCTATAGGCAAAGATAAATCACTGCATCATAAGTGGTATGATGGCTCCTGGCATGACTGGGAAAGTCTTGGCGGAGAACTTACTGAAGGTGTAGCCGTCTCCTCTTGGGAACCCAATCGATTGGATTGTTTCGCAGTTGGAGCTAATAGAACACTGCAGCACAAGTGGTTTGATGGCACCTGGCACGATTGGGAAGATCTAGGTGGTGAACTGTATTCTGCACCTGCAGCCGTTTCGTGGGATTCAAATCGTATCGATATTGTCGCTATAGGCAAAGATAAATCTATGCAGCACAAGTGGTTTGATGGCTCCTGGCATGGCTGGGAAAATCTCGGTGGAGAACTCACTGAAGGTGTAGCTATCTCTTCTTGGGAACCCCATCGATTGGATTGTTTTGCCGTTGGAAATGATTATCAGACACTGCATCATAAGTGGTATGATGGCTCCTCCTGGCATGATTGGATCTGTAGAGGTGGGAAACTATATTCTGCTCCTACAGCCGTCTCGTGGGAGTCACATCGTATCGATATTTTCGCTATAGGTAATAATACATCTATGGATCATAAGTGGTATGGTCAGTAACTTAATAATAATATATTAATTATGTATTAATTATATTTCATTACTGATACAACAAGGTGAATAGCTCCTCCTTTTTGGCGGATAAAATTCTCCAATTCTCGATCCCTAAGAAAAGTTTGAGAATTGTGAATCATGCTGAAAAAGGAGGAATTATTTTGGTTGTGGTGCAAAAATCTGGTCATCTTTTTTATCCAGCTGATGTTTTAACATTTTTAAATGTCAGTAAATCTCTCAAAATCTATTTAAATCCAGTAATTTTTGCTTCTCTTGCCGATGTTTTATATTTAATACCTCTTCATTGGCCATCGGTTAACGAGTTTTATGCACAACTTCGAATACCACGTATAGCGATTTTTCTAACATAATTTATAGATTACATAAAAATAGCAATTTTGGGGATTCTACACCTTAATCAAATCCGCATAAAATAGAATATAAAACTTTAAATTTTATGTAGAAAACCGGATCATAAAGCCAATTTATATATTACAAAATGTATGTTTCTGTCAAATTCCGAGAATTACAGATTTTTTCCGTCATAAGATATAAAATGCTTCCAGGCTTTATGATAACTGGCAAAAAGACCTTAAAAAGATCCTTACTTAAAAAGATCCTTATCTAGATATATCGAATCATTATCTTCTTTTATATAGCCCTCTATTATTTCCTATTGGTCAGACCTTGATGCATATACCACACGGTGAGAAATGTGGCGCTTGTTTAATTTAGCACCATAAGAGGAACAGGCTTTCTTATCTGTTAGTCACTGGGTAATCTTCCTTATTAAGAGTATTCAATGAGCACATTTTTACACAACGCATACAGCGGGGTTTACCAGTGCAGCTTTTTATTTAAAACTAAAAATAAAAATTTTGACCTGAGAGTTTCAGGTTACAACCCTCAGTTCAGATCTCAGGTCCTACAAACTTCACTTTTTCTGAGCCAGTCAATATCGGACTGGTACAGGAGCCTGAGGTCTTTAAGTCCCAGTTTCAGCATGGCAAGCCGGCTGACCCCTAGTCCCCAGGCAAGGACAGGGTCTTTAATCCCTAAAGGTTCGGCAACTTCTTTTCTGAAAACGCCTGCCCCTCCAAGTTCAACCCAACCCAGGCCGTCCACATAAACCTCGGGCTCCACGCTCGGTTCGGTGTACGGGAAATAGCCGGGGCGGAAGCGGACTTCTTCGAATCCCATCCTGTGGTAAAATTCTGCCAGTAAGCCAAGCAGGTCTGCAAAAGACATATCCTTGTCCATTACAACCCCTTCAAGCTGCTCGAACTCCGGGGTATGGGTAGGGTCAATTGTTTCCCTGCGGTAAGCTCTGTCAATGCAGAAAGCTTTTACAGGTGATTTGGGGTGGTCAGCCAGATACTTGACAGTAACGGATGTTGTGTGGGTTCTCAGAACATTGCGTTTTGCAAGTTCCCTGTCCCATATTCCGCCCCAGCCACAGGAATCAATTTCTCCTCCGTGCTCGTGCATTGCAGCAACATTTTCGAAGTATTCACCCGGAAGCTGGCAGGTGCTGTCCAGGTGAAAAGTATCCTGCATATCCCTTGCAGGATGGTCTTGGGGCTGGAAAAGGGCATCGAAATTCCAGAAGGAACTTTGGATTATCCCACCTTTGATCTCGGTAAAGCCCATTTCCAGGAATATCTGGCGCATCTGCTCTATAAGGCGCCTGTAAGGATGGATTTTGGCCCCGTAAAGGGATTTAGGAGTAATATCGAGACGGTAAGGCCTGAACTTTTTCTCCTTCCAGGCACCGCTCTTCAGTAAATCGGGTGTGATCTGAGCAATTTCTTCTTCAAGGACAAGCCCCTGGGAGGCAAGCGCATTTCCTGCACCAGTTATGGAAACCGTCCTGAACTTTTCTTCGTGTTTTATGATAATTTTACGCTTGAGCAGATCCTTTATTGTTCCTTCGTCGGATCCGAGCTCTTCAAGGGTCTTTGCTTTTCCTGTGAAAACTGCAAGGGCTTCTTCGTCTTTTCCTGCATTCACTTTTCCCGACGGTACCATTACCCCGTTTTCAACTTTCGCCCATCCTTTTTTTACGAGCCAGCCAGTTGCAATTCCTACCATTTGCGGAGAGAAATGGCTTCTCAATTCTTCAAGTGAGGTAGGTTTTTTCAGGAAATCAATAATCTGGCGCTCTGGAAGCCCGTTTTTTGTGTACTCTTCCCCTTCCTTTGTAAGGGAATAGCGTTCGAGTACCTTTTCGGAGACTGAAACCAGCCCTTTTTCCTCAAGCATGAAGGCTGCCTGCATTGCCGCATCCACCTGCAGCCCTGATTTCTCCTCCAGCCTTTCGGGAGCCGCGGACCCTATATCCTCAAGGGCAAGCAAGACCTTTTTCTCGTTGATTGTGAGATTATCCTGAATACTCATACATGATCACATCCTAACGTTCCTGATAATATTAAGAGTTTGATAAACTTATAACTGACCGATTTTTATAATATTTAATTTGTAACCTTATAAACTAAATTTATTTTATAAAGTTACTTTTTGTAAATTATTTTATATTCATTGAGTTTTTCCCTTGCAAGTTCCCGCTTCTCTTGATGGTCTTTGAGGAATTCGTACATCTTTTCGGCTGCAAGCTGTTTGCATGACCCACACATCCTAGTTCCACAGACACATTCCTCTCTTATTTCCATAAGTTCATCATCATCTTCTACCAAGTGGAAAAGCATGAGTTCGAAAACAGAGCATTCCTCGGGTTTTCCACCAAGTTTTTTCTGCTCCTCAAGAGTCATACATCCCCCGGTCTTTGCCCTCTTCACTTTTTTTGCGCCTTCTTTTGGGTCGTCAGTAAGAGCGATATGACTGTCAGGGATGCTGCTTGACATCTTTCCTCCCTGCAACCCGCTCATAAAGCGGTGATAAGTAGATGCAGGAGGAATGAAAGCATAGCCTTCGAATTCAGCGGCAACTTCTGCTACGATCTCGTCCAGCATCTTTTGGGTGAGTTTCCATACTTTTCTGAAAACAAAGTATTCTTCGTACCCTGAGAATTCATAAGGTTTAATTTCACTGGCGAATTTCGAGATCTCTTTAAGCTCAGCAGTAAAGTATCTCTTTTTCTCAGGCTGGTTTATTTGCAAAACAAATCTTTCCAGGAACGGATAGTCAGGAGTTTGAAGTATATCCAGGTGCTCTTCATAGAGTTTCACCTTCCCAGGAATGCGTTTTTTAAGCTCTTGTAACGCTTCCTTCGGGGCTCCCTTGCCGCGCACGCTCAGGTATTTCCCGCCATTTGCGTTTTCTCTCTCCTCTACCCTGAACATGCTCATCTTGCCTGCAAGCCCTCGCGTCAGCCGAAGGTGAGGGTCCTGGTCTGGCCCAACAGGCACCACAACCGGTTTTGGGCCTCCAAACTCTTCGAGTTGAGGCTGGAGGATATCGGCAGCCTGGGTTGCCACACTGATCATATGAGAGAGGTTTGTCTCTCCTGAAAAACCGTAAATTGCACTCAGTTCCGAGAAGTTGACCTTGACCCCGAGTTCAAATGCCAGGTCTTTGACGCTTTCACAGCCTGACTGGAAGTAAATAAGGCCGTCGGGCTTAAAACCGAGAGCGATAAGGCTTAATATATATTCTTCTACCCCTATTTGCCTGCATTTCTGCCAGGAAAAGCCGCGTACCGAGAAAGCCTCCCTATCCGCAATCCCGACAAAAGCCGATGCTCCCATTTGCTGGTGCCAGATTATCTGGTCCATAACCATCTTGTGCCCGAGGTGAATCTTCCCTGAAGGCATAAAACCGTCCATAACCGAAAAAGGGGCACCTGTCCTCATGGCCTCTGCAATCTGTTCGTAATCACGGTGCCCGAAGATAACTCTTCTCCGCATATACATATGTGGGGAAGGGATTTCAGGAAGCACATCATCAAATGGAGAAATCCCGAATTCTTCGAATAACTTGGAATAATCATTAATCTCGCTTGAACTCCACGGGTCAAGTTTATTCGTCATTAAATCCCTCATTACTGCCAGTTTTCTGGAGGAAAACCTCAGGCAGACAGCTTTTTCTTACTGAAATATTAAAGATATGAACGCAGTTACAGCTAAACTGCCCTCTAAAATTACCTGCTAATATGTAAATGTTTATCTTCGGGCAGCCAGTTCTAGGCTGATACCGGATTTCTAGCAGGATATTATTTTTCTAGCAAAGTACTTGCTTTCCAGTGGATGCTGCTTTTACTTCTTCTGGCTTGCCGTATCCATATAGAAAAAAACAGGCTAAGTGGAATCTCAGTAAAGATTTCTAAAGTGAAAACACTATAAAAACATATAAAAATATCTCTTAAAGTTTCCCTTTTCATTTTCTGCAAACCTTTTCGAAAGGATATGGCGGTTTTGCTCCTTCCGGAATCCTGTCAACAAACTCCAGAAACTCCGGATCGTGCATCGGGGCCAGGCTTTTCTGCTTCTGGAAGTAAGGATAGCTCCTTATTTTCTTCCAGGCGTCTTTTAAAGATTCTTCTTTTATATTCCCAAAACTGAAAGGCGGATAAGGGCCGGCTTTTACATCTCCGTCTGCCGTTATATGCATCCAGCGCCTGCCTTCCATTGCTCCCAACATCTGACCTTCAAAATAAGTATTCGCAAACATACGCGGGCCATCTGGGCTGGAATTTATCCTGTGGTACATCTCAAGGATATTTTTCCTATCCTCATCAGTAAGTACAGGCTCACCCCTGGTTTTGGGCATCGCCTCCCAGACTGAAAATTCATGGACTCCGAGTTCCAAGGCAAGGGAATAAAGAGCAGGCAGTTCCTTAATATTTGAAGGAGACGCGTGTGTTGTCATTACAACCATGAGCCCGGCTTCAAGTGCAAGTTTTATGGCAGAAACTGCTCTTTCATATGCTCCCCTGGAATTTCGGGCAGCATCGTGTTTTTCAGGATCAGTTGAGTAAATGCCCACCATGAGGGAATGGAGCCCGGCGTCCTTCAGGCGGAAAGCAGTATCTGCTGAAAAATCCGTGCCCCAGGTGGAACAGTTTACTATAGCTCGTTTTTTGTCCACATACCTTATAAGCTCAAAAACCTCTTCTCTTAAGAGAGGATCATTTTCGGTAAATGTGATAATGAAAGTACCGGATTCCAAAGCCTCATCTATTATTCTTTTTATAGCATCCTTATGAAGTTCGTCTTCAACTGTTCCTGGCGGATATCTCGAACTGTTCTGGCGGGTAAGTTCAATTGATACGGTTTCAGGAATATATTTTCCGAGAGCTATCTGTATCTCCGCAAAAATAAGGCGCTTGAAGGCGGGGCTAGGTATCGGTGGGAGCCAGGCCGAGGCAATAACCCTGTTCTCCTCTACGAGGGCTAGCTTTTCCTCCTTTAAGCGGGAATTCATCTTTTTCAGGATAGGACTAAAAGCTGCTTTCAGGGTCCTGTTTGCCTTAAGTTCCAGGATATCGCCGGTATGCCGGAGGTTTACTGACAGCCCGGGCATCGAGAGGATTTCTATATTTTTCTTCTTTGCTTGAATCTCTCTCAATGAAACTTCCGGCGTATCCTTTTTTTCAGCAGTCATTTTTCCTCACAGGTTCTTGATTTGCCTGTTGGATATTTATAATCAACCCCTTTGAAAAAAGACTTGAAAAAAAACCCTGGTACTACGGCCTAGCCAGACAGTATAATACAACTCTTTTAAAAAAAGGCTTGCCCACAACCCTTTTGAGTAAATGTTTGACCGCAAACCTTTTCAAAAAAGGTTTGATCGAAAACGAGACAATGTTTGGATTTGAGAAACTTATCCCCGAACCCTATCGGCGTGATAAACCGGCCCAGCGGTTGCGACCCAACGGTTAAGGTTAAGCTGCCCGGGCACGAGAATGTAAGTAATCGGCCTGAGCTGCTTTAAAATATTTAACAAAAGCTTAAACCTCAGGCCCTTTCCGAAAAGGCGAGGTTTCCGCTGATTTTCTTTATTTTCACTTTGACCACGTCGCCTTTTGTGGCTCCGGGCACGAAAACCGTATATTTGTCTATTTTTGCAATTCCGTCGCCTTTGGACCCGACTGCATCGATCCGGAGCTCATAGGTTCCGCCTTCTTCGATGGCATCCCTGACAACTACATTGCTTACCTTTCTCTTCTTGACAGGCCTGTGAGCGCCGCAAGCAGAACACTTCAGGACAAGCACCCTGTCCACCTTGACAAGCTGGGTATCTGGGCGTCCGCATTCTGAACACATAACGTATTCGTCCACATAAGCCTGAATGTTATCAGAAATTTGGGCTCTCGTAAATCTTCCCTGGAAGACTGCACGTGTGCCTTCTATTTTCCCTGCAGTCCCAAGTTCCCTTGTGAGATATTTCATCAAGTGGTCAGGGTCCCGGTTAAGGATATCTGCAATATTTCCGAAGTTCTCAAGAATTGTAGTCTTTCCTTCGGAAAAGATTCTGGGCTCAGGGATTACGAATCGAGCATCCGTAGTCTCGGTATCAGGCATTTTTGCCATTGCACGGTTCAAAAGCTCTTCGTAATCGTACATATTATTGCTCCTTTTGATATTAATATTTTAACTGGTTACTGTACCAGTTCTGCCCCTTCATCGATAACGATTCTACAGGGAGTTGGAAGCTTCTGTCCTGCATGCCAGAGAGCTTTCTTTGCAGCTGCAAAGTTTTGCTTTTCAACAGCCACTGTGAAGATCTTCTGGAATGGGTTTACCCTTGCTGCAGTACCTACATTCTTCCCAAAAGCCCTGCGCATTCCGCTGGATACACGGTCAGCACCTGCACCGGTTGCCTGCTTGTTTTCCCTGAGGACTTCGTGGGGATAGACACGGAGCTTCATGTAAAAGCCCGTCTTCCCGGTATCTTCAATCAGGTGCCTGTTTGCTGTAATACGGGCTGCTTCGAGAGCAGTGTGCCTTATCTGGCATTTTTCTTCTACAAGCAGGGAGATTTTAATCGGGAAGGTTGTGTTTGCTTTGTCTCCCATGTCATAGTGAATAACCTGGCTGCCTGGAACACCGCCCATGTATTTTCTTCTGGTAAATGAGCGCTGCCTCACGTTTCTGTACATACTTCCTGGCTTTCGTACCATAAGCTTGATTCTCCTGAAAGATAATGAGTCTAATTTAATTTAACTTAATTTAGCTTAATTTAACTTAATTTAACTTAATTTAGCTTAATTTAACTTAATTTAGCTTAACTTAATTTCACTAAAGTTTGTTGTAACGGATTCCGTTCCGGTTCCTTTCCGCATATAAATGTTTGCATAAGTTCGTAAAAAACCATATGGCAAACGATTCAGTATGAGATATGTGCATATAGAGATACCTGCCTGTATTTACATTTATCTGTAAACCTGCCCTGGTGGACTTCAGCAGGCAGCTACTGTATTTTCCCGGCTCCCTGATAGGGATTCGGAATTGAATTTTTATAATCCCTGAAAATTTGTATATTCTGGGCTTAAGCGACTTACTCCCTAAGTACTTAGTGGTTTATAAGGTTTATTGATGGCTCCGGGTACTTCTCCAGAAATCCTGCGAGTAGCCCAAAACAGCCTGAAAGCATCATGCTCCCGAAAGGTGCGGCAAAATGTAGTTTATTTGAGATCTCCGCCCGGATTTCGGACTCCGAAAGTTTTTCAAGCATCTGCCTTTTCGGGCCTGTAACTATTATAGATCTAACCTGTTCAAAGCAAATCTTTTCAATACCAGACTGTTCAAAGCCCGGATCTTCCCTTCTATACGCTCCATGCCCTCCGTCTTCGAAAACTTCTTCAAAACCAAGCTTTCCGTTGGCAAGCCTTATGATGTAGTCCTGGAGTTTCTCAGGGTTCATGAGGGAGGTGTGGTGCTCAAAAACTGCCGTAATTCTGTTTTCATTCACAAGCGCTCCTAGGGTATGCCCGTTTCCAATATTAACCACAACAGATGGCTGTACCGCCGCAGGATCAGTAAGTGCTCCAAAGATGGCAGCAGGCCCTGTATCCATGAAAATTTCCCTGGTTTTCCGGCCCCCTACAGCTTTAAGAAGGGAATCAGCCTGGGCTTTCATTCGGGTAAAAGCTTCAGGAATTTCCTCAGGCCTGTAGACAAAGTTCTCAAGTTCTCCTCCTTTTTCAATGAGTTCTCGAAGCAGTTCAAAGCGGTAGACCCTGTTACTCTTTTCAGGGGCATTTCCATGATCCTGTACTGCCACGGCATAGTTTGTCGGCATCTGAACCTCAAAGGCCGAAAGTGCAGCCGAAGTTGATTCAGGATCGAAGTCCTGCATAACAATTTCCTGTACATTCTTTTCGGATGCAAGTTTTTTTGCTTCCGCTTCGGAGACAATTTGAATCCCGAAAGCCTTCACTTTTTCAATGTTATCGTTTATGGTTAAAGCAGCCTGTTTAGTAGCATATACCGGAAAACCTGCCTTTAGATGAGCCCTGATGGCAAATGTTGAAGGGCCTCCTCCCATTATGTTTCCGGTAAATACTATTGTTTTTCCCTTTTTGGTCGCTTTCCGTACCTTTTTCGCAATTATCTGGGTAGGAGAAGGCATGATCATAAGCAGGCTATTTTCCACCTCTTTCTCAGAATTAAAGAGCAGAATATCCTGCGTACCCGTTCCTACATCTGCTGCAAGTATTAACATACCTGAGCATTAGTTAATAACCTATTAAAATGTACATAGCGTAGGAATCATAGAAATGAATTTTTAGATAGGATCTTTTTTTGCAAAAAAGGCAAATGCGTGAAAATCTTTAATAAGCGTACAAAAAACAGACTTATTTTATTAAGCGGATCTTATAATAATCATAAAACTAAATTTATATTCCCAACTTTCTAAATGCGACACTGCAAATATATTGCAGTTGCGTACAAAAAGTTTGAGATATGCCTAACTTAAAAAATTAACGGGAAAAGTGAGATTCGAACGCACAAGTTCCTACAAGAATAGGCTCTGAACCTATTGCCTTTAATCTAGCTGGGCAAGATTCATCAAAGATTGCCAGATTCACTGGAATGACAAGTTGGCTGTTTCCCTTTCGGTCACTGGCTGGAATATAATATGTTCTAATTTTCAGGAAACATCGCGGCAGAAGATGTCGATTGTTTTGCCGTCAACCTTAACCAGCATCTTACCGTTCTGAACCGTCAAGGCTTGCCCCGTCTTCCAGTGCTTCAGCCCTCCAGTTATCATTTTTACCACACGCTTCGGAATTACCGACATATTCAGATCCAGATGGATGGGGTTCGGCATCCGGAGGTAGCTATTGTTAATGATCACCAAGGCGACATCATCCGTGGCGATACGCAAGAATGCATAGATAAGATCATCCGACCATAGTGTTATAGTCGTCCCGTATTTGAGAGCTTCATTCCCTTTGCGCAGACGTATAAGATCCCGAGTCCATTCATATATCTCATATTCCTTGTGGTACTGCTGTCTCGGATGATTATTATTACCGATCACATGCCATGGGAAATCGCGGCGTAGGTCGCGGTCATCGCCTGCTTTCCATCCCTCGAGACCGACCTCTGTGCCGTAGTAGATCTGCGGTATTCCTCGCATAGTGAACAGAGCGCCGAGGCAGAGCTTCGTAACCCGGATAGCCAAATCAAGCCCAGCGCCTCCACCTGGGTGTTTAGTCCTAGCATGGCTCATGATGCGCCTTTCTAAGTCGTGGTTATCGAGCAATGTTATGAGCATGTTCGCGTCACGGTATCCACCTTTGCCCGGATTGTCATCATCAAGTACCCCCAGCGGCTCCTCATCGTCCAGCCGTGGACGTGCAATCCAATTCTTGAGACTTTCGTCATAAATTAGAGTGGACCGCAGGGCTGTGCATAGGGGAAAATCGAATATCGAATCGAAGTCATGGTAATTCTGATACTCCAAGAGCTTGCTGACGTCATCCTTGTTTTCATATAGTACCTCCCCTATAAGACATACGTGAGGATACTCTCCGCGGATCTGGGACTTAAAATAATACCAGAACTTGGGTTCTACATGTTTGACGGTGTCCATGCGGATGTTCGTGACATTGCCTTTGATGATCCAATCTTCGATGTTATTGATGAAGTAGTCTAGCACCTCAGGGTTATCGTGGTTGAAGTCCGGAAGGCCATACAACTCCTTCTTGATGTCGTCTGTTCCGCCGACGTTGAACCAGGAGGAGTCAAAATGTTCCTTCGCCCCATATCCCGCATGATTTACGACCATGTCGAGCACTACCTTCATGCCCTTAGCTTCGCATAAGTCAACAAAGCTTCCGAACGTGCTCATATCCACTGATTCAGGCAAATGAGTGCCGTCGAGTAGGCGACTATCGACTCGCTCGAAGTTGAGAGGCCAATAGTAGTGATAGGGTTCCGAGTTGTTGTGACTTTTGATGTTCTCGTAAACCGGCGTCACCCAAATCGTCGTCACGCCAAGCTCGAGGAGATAGTCAAGCTTCTCGATAATACCGTCGAGCGTTCCTCCATGGATGCTCGTGTCTGATGGATCAGCAACCCGTTTGTTCTTGCCAAAGAAGCGGTCTGTCACTATGAAGTAAATGACATCGTCCTGGGTAACCTGCTTGTTCATATCGTTGTCTCCAAAGAACAGCTTGAGTCATTTTGCCTTAGAGGCTGTCTGAATATCGTATTTCTCCAGTTTTTTTACATTTTTTATCCGACCTGATTCTCTATTTATTATATTGATAAAAATATATATTAATTTTTGAGTTATTCTGTCAACACTTTGTAACCCTTACTCAAACATTGATAATGCCGATGGAGAAGCAAGTAAAAGTAAGCAGGAAGTTAGATAACAGGAATATATAAGCGGAAATCTAAATAATAGGAATTTAGATAACAGAAAACTGATAACAGGAATTTAAATAAGAAGAATCTGGTAACAGAAATAAAAATGGAGAATGTGACTTCCATGAAAGAATCCACACCGGAAATTCACAAAAAAGAGGCTAAAAAGTCCTTTTTTTTTGCCTTAATCACAATTTCGACCTCAAGATTTGAAAAATACGGAAACCCCGCTTCGCCTGAGGACGCTGAAGACCTTTCAGGACAAGCCATGAAGGATCTTCTCGAAGCGGCTGGCCACAAGGTTTCCTTTTACAGGCTGATTTCCGACGAAAAAACTTCAATTACCGATGCAGTTTTTGCTGCACTTGACAGCTCCATAGATATTATAATTACAAGCGGAGGCACAGGACTTGCACCAAAAGACATTACAATCGAGTCAATAACCCCAATTTTTGAAAAAGAAATTCCAGGCTTTGGGGAACTTTTCAGGTACAAAAGCCTTGAAGATATAGGAACGTCGGTAATCCTTACCAGAGCTGTGGCAGGCGTGATTAAAGGAAAAGCGATATTCTGTCTCCCGGGTTCGCCAAATGCCGTGAAACTTGCTCTTTCTGAAATTATAATTCCTGAAGCCGGTCATATTGTCAGGCATGTGAGGGAATAACCTTGGTAAGTTTTGGCAGATGGGTTTCTTGTAAGAAAAATAACATTGAAAAAGTGATTAACTAGATACTGCATATTGTACCTTCAAAAATCATTTATCTACATCTTTTTCACTCATCTCTGAAAGAAGCCCATTATAATTATTGTTTATTTCAGGATCAATATCTTCTGAAGACTTTCAAAATCCAAAAAAAAATATGCAATCAATTACTTACATTAAAAGTTAATTATGCATATCAACTATCTTGAAATCGGAGTCTGTGGACTTTCTTGCAGACTTTGCCCTATGTATAATACTGAAGCAAAGAGCAGATGCTTAGGATGCAAGAGTCCTACCAGAATGACTGTTGGTTGCCCATTTATCACCTGTGCGTTAAAAAGAAAAGGAATTGAATTTTGCTGGGAGTGCGAAGAAAGCAACACTTGTGAAAAATGGAAGAAACATAGAGAAATCGGTAAAAAATTTGATTCCTTCAAATGTTATCAAACTCTTGAAGAGGATATTTCATTTATATGTAAGAACGGCATTGATAAATTTGACAAAATACAAAAACAGAGAGAGTATTTACTTAAAGAGATGTTAAAAGACTTTAACGAAGGTCGTTCAAAAAGCTATTATTGTATTGCTGCAACTGTTTTAGAACTTGAAGAACTTAAGAAAGCACTGAATCAAGCAAAAAGAGAATCTTATGGACTTAATGTCAAAGAAAAATCAAAGATTCTTCATTCGATTTTAGATAGTATCGCTTTAAAGAAAAAGCATTACTTAAAATTAAGAAAATAATATATGTTGTATCCTGTGTTATCCCAAAATAATTTCATGTACTCAAGACCTTTAGTTCTCCTATAATTTTTTTTCTTGCCTTTTCGTTGAGTCAAATCAGTAGCTGACATAAATATGGTTTGCTATTTCCTCATCAACAGCATATCTGGTCTGGTCAACCTCAAAAAGATATGAGGGAGACCTTCTGAGTAGGGTAGTAGGCATTCCAGGGAGGATACCCATAGCTATTAGCTTCTGTAGAATTCCAAGGTTCTTTGTTTCAAGGTGGTCAATTTTTCCGGCTTTTCTGGGTTCCATTGCGCAGAGAGTTATAGGTTTCAGGGATAAGTGTGAGTTTCTGGTTACCATTTGAAGAACTTCCTTATGGATTGAATTATCTTTGCTTCTTGTACAAGTTCATATCCGCAGTTCGGGCAGCACTGCTTGCTGCAGCTGTGAAGTTTTCCGCAGCCAGTGCATTTCGTTTCATCAGCTTTCTCAAACTCGTTTCCGCAGAGTGGACATTTCACAGGCTCACCCCCAAAGAAGTCAGCAGGGTGTTTACAATAAAACCTGTAAGGAATGCAAACGGGAAAATGAAACCCGAAATTGCAAGGGCGGTTTTAAAACCTCTTTCCTTTATCGTCATCATGAACTGGGCTATACAGGGCATGAAAAGGGTAAGAGTAATAGCTGCAACTAAGAGTTGCACACCTGTCAGTAATCCGGAATCATGCATTCCATAAAGTCCAGCTGCCCCGAAATCTCTCCTGAAAAAACCGAAAAGGAAGACATCAGCTGCATCAGGAGGCAGGCCTATCCAGACTGTTGGGTATTCTATTACTTTCAGGGCAAGGGCAAAAAGGCCTGTTAGCCTGCCTATCCAGATTAGAACACTTGCCAGTACAAATAGGGGAAGAACTTCCAGAAAATACCAGTGCATTCTGGAGTAAGTTTTCGCAAGTATGTTCGAAAGCTTCGGTTTCCTGAGAGGGGGCATTTCAAGTATGAATGTAGGAGCTTCTCCTGGCAGGACTCTGGAAGCCAGGAAACCTATCAGGACAAACTCCAGTATTATTACTACAGTCCAGATAAGCAGGCTCTCAGGATTTCTCGAAAGGACTGAAAGAATAATGCCTAACTGTGCCGAGCAAGGAATTGCAAGAGCCAGCAGGATATTTGCAATAAGCCTTTCCCGCTTTGTTTCAAGGGTTCGGGTAACCATTGTAGCCATTGTCGAACAGCCAAACCCGAGCACCATTGGGATTACTGCCCTTCCGCTGAGCCCTATTTTCTTAAACATACCATCTAGGAGCAGGCCAAGCCTTGAAAGATATCCGGTATCTTCAATAATTGAAAACACAAGGAAAAAGGCTCCCACTATCGGAAGTATAAGGGCGATTGCATATGTTACAGCCTGGGTAAAAATCCCGTATTCCCCTACAAAAAGGTCCTGAAGAGCCGGATAAGGTACAAGTGATACGAACTTTGCAGTTACAAAGGGATTTATGTATCCTCCAAAGACTGTATTTTCCAGAAAATCAACAACGGTTCCAGCTGCAAATACACCTACGAACAGATAGAGTCCAAAGTACAGGATTAAAAACAGTGCAGGTATCCCAAGTACAGGATGGATGAGAATACTGTCGATTTTCTCGGAAAAACCGAGATTGCTATTTTGTATTTTACTTCCATTCTTTCCAGTGCCTTCTTCTGCTCTTATTTTTCCGATTTTCCCACTACTTTCGTTCTCGCTTCTCTCAGGCGTCTCCATTACCTGTTCCACTATTCCGTTTACATGTTCCTGACGCTTTATGGTGAACTGGTAGGAAAGAGGAACTTCAGATATCTTTGAGGCGGCTTTCACAAGTTTCCGGATTTCTTCAGAGCTTTTTTCATGGCTTTCATCCCAATATTCTGGTGTTTTTTCAGCCCTGCGCAGGTATTCAAGGGCTGTTCTGTCTTCTTGGAGCATTAGGAGTGAGATTGCTCTTCTTGAGATTCCGGCTGAGATTCTGGCTTCTTTTGCAGGGCCAAGAAGACCTTCAACTGCTTCGATATATAGCTCAATTTCGGTTCCGTAGTCAAGTTTTTGCCTAAATTTTTGCATATTGTCTCCTGAGGGAAACTCCGAAATTGCAGCTTTAAGTTCTTCTATCCCTTTTCCTTCGCTTGAAACCGTTCCAACAACCGGAATTTCCAGGGACCGGCTGAGTTCAGATATCTTGATTTCAATTCCCCTTTCTTCAGCTTCGTCCATCATGTTCAGGACAAGGATAAGAGGAACTCCTGCTTCAAGAAGCTGCAGGGTGAAAGAAAGCATGCGTCTGAGGTTTCGGGCATCTACCACATGGAGGTAAACTGAAGGTTTTTCCTCAAAAAGCAGAATCTGAGAGACCCTTTCTTCCTCACTTACAGGGAGCAGGGAATACATCCCGGGCGTGTCAATTATTTCATATTCCTTTTCTCCGATCCTTGCTTTTCCATGGGTGATTTCAACTGAAGTTCCCGGATAATTGGAAACCAGTGTATAACTTCCGGAGAGGGCATTAAAAAGGCTGCTTTTTCCCACGTTAGGATTTCCTATAAGTATAATTTTAGGAAGCCCTTTTCCTGGAGTGCATCCCTTTTTTCCGCAGCAGCACTCTTTTTCAGGACAGATAACTGGCAGTTTCATACTTTTACTCTCATATTTAGGCAAACCTAATTTTTATTTGTTCATATTTAGGCAAACCTAATATTTAAGGTTACTGCAAGTGGCAAAATTCTCTCCAAATTTATTGTCTATTTGAGGACCATAATCTTGATTTTTCTCGGTTAGTCAAACATCTATGAGCTTAAGTTCCAAGTTTAACGAATTAATGAAAATTCGATGCTTTTGAAGAGGAAATACTATGAAATATATAAATATTGTAAATATGTTTGGAAAAACTGAATGGAAAAAGTCAACTTTGCGATTTTTGTTTTAATTCTTCTTATATTTATATTTCTGCTAGTATTATATTCAACAAATATAATTGTTCTATTGTATGTGCTTAAAATTTCCTTTGTTGGCAAATCCCATGATATAAAATGAGGATAGAATTTACTATTGTTAGTACCCTCATCAAAATACACTGGATGATTTATTGATAAAATGAATATATCTGCCAACATGGGTGAATTGAAAAACTAACATTTGCAAAATCGATTAAGTTGAAACAGATCGGGGGAGTCAATAAAATGAGTCTAAAAAAGACACTGGGTATTTTGCTGGCATTTTGTTTTTTACTATCAGTTACCGCAGCGGTAGTAGGCGCTAAAGAGATGCCCAATATAACTGAAAAGAAGACAGTCAAAACCGCAGAGAAAGCGAAAAACAAAATGAAAGGATTTTCTATCAATATCGAAAAAGCCACTATGGAAAATAATAATTTCCGCAAGGTACTCTATACTGCAAAGCATAGCCAACTGGTGCTTATGAGCCTCAAGCCCGGGGAAGATATCGGAACGGAAGTGCATGAGAATGACGACCAGTTTTTCCGCTTTGAAGAAGGACAGGGAAAGTGCATAATTAACGGTAATGAATACGAACTCGGTCCAGGATCTGCGGTGGTTGTGCCGGCCGGCGCTCAGCACAATATTATCAACACTTCGAAAAAGAGTTCTTTGAAATTCTATACGATCTATTCACCGCCTGTTCACAAGGACGGCATTGTACGCGCTACAAAAGCGGAAGCCGAAGCAAATCCAGAAGAATTTAACGGCGTGACTACGGAATAAAACCTTAAGAAGTAGAAATAATGCTTTATTTTCCACTAAACGTTTTTCTTTTTTATTTTTAAGTTAGAGATCGAAAATTCCTCGAAAACATTAGTTTACAAACCTCGCCGATGCTGTTGAATCTGTATCCCAAGTATTTCAACCCTTTTTAATGAATGTGGAGCTTATAAGGGATTCCAAATCGATTTTTGAGTTTCTAGATAGTCTATATCTATTAGTCAATATCTTATGGAGGACCGATACGTTTTGTTTCTTTCATTTTATTTCTCTGCTCATATCCCTGTAGTATTTGAATAGTTCTTGCCCCCATTTTATTGCCTGTGGTTCGAAGCTTATCAAATACTGACGATCAAACCTACCACTTTCGTTGAATAATCCTAGGCTCATTATCCGGTCAGAGGCAGCAATGAGAGCTGGAATTTCCACCCATTTTTTTTCCAGAATGTAAAGGCTTGAGTTTTCCATTTCAAGGAATTCTTTTCCCTTTTCTTCGAAATCCTCTACAAGCCGCAAGTACACCGCTTCGCTCAATACAAGGGAAACTTCAATACTTTTTCTTGCAAGATTGAGAAAAAGAGCAGGAAATTGAGGATGAAAATAAGAATAAAACATGTGGATACGGCTTGAATTGGAAAGGATTTTTACAAACTCCGTATTCAGATCAAAAGTATGACTGAGATCGGGTTCTATAAGGTGATAGTCTCCAAGTTCACTAATCCTTTTTATAAGGTGGGAAGGAATAGGGGCGAGCTTTCTATCAGCCCAAAATTCTTCATTTTTCTCAAATACTGATAAAGTATCAAGCAGAGGTTGCATTTTTTCTACAACAATTTCCCCTATCGTGCTGAGCCGGTACATTCCTTCTTCATGTATTACCAGATTCTCTTCTTTTAACTTCTTTATCTGTGGGAGAAGAGCTGTCCTGGGCACCTGAAGCTTCTCAAGTATCTCTTCGATATTCTTGGGGCCTTCTTTCAGGAGCAGAAGAAAGTCTTTTCTCTTCTCTGAAAATAAGATAAGATCAAGCAAGCCTGGATTCATTTTACAGTCGCCGTCCTGAGCTTATAAAAAAGGGTTTCGTTCACCGATTACGTTTTCATGGATTTGTTTTTAAATCCTTTATAAGTGTCAAACTGCTAATAAAGATGTCGAAATTATTTGGAAACTTCGTCCTGTTCCTTCCCAGATTGGGAAAATAGCCGTAATTTAGTGAATTTACGGTAAAAAATCCTCTTTCAACTCTTATCTCCTTTCTACCCATTTTTTATATGTATCCCGGAATAGATCGATAAGTACAGTTAAGTGAAAAGAACAAATGCAGTATCCTTAATGAGAATTTAACTGATTGCTAGTGTAGTTATATGAAACTTAATACTCAGAATGTTAAATTCAAAATTCTATTCATTCAGATTAGATCCAGAATCTTAACTTACTGCTCTTAGGTTTACTAGGAAACGTTGATATAGATGCTGATGAGAAAAGGAAGAAATCCAGATGAATGGTGAACAGCTCCGAGTAAGTAGCAAACAACTCCAAGTAAATGGCAAACGGTTTCTGGAAACAAATAACCCTTTTATTTATTAGTTATATATTTTTCGTAATAACTTATAATAATGTCTATATTATAATAATGAGAATATTTCATAATTGGCAGGATGGATTTTACAACTGCCAATGTGAGGAAGGAAGGGCAATGGAAAAAGAAAAATTATACAGATTAAAAGCCGAAGCAAACCAGCTTTCCCCTATTCTTAATATCGGAAAGAACGGAGTAACGGACACGCTGGTAGAGGAACTAAATAAGCAAATAAAAGCTAACAGGCTTGTGAAGGTAAGGATACTGAAAAGCGCTGAAGAAGGAAAGGACTTAAAGAATATTGCTGAAGAGATTGCTGCCGCTACGAGATCCACTGTGATAGAGGTACGTGGAAGGACCGTAGTTCTGTATAGGTAAAAATTCAGGTGCAGGAACTAACCTTTTCCTGATTCCAATTTTTAGAGAGCCTTTGAATCGAAAACCTGTTCTTTATTTCAATGAGAATAACTTTTTGCCTTTTAAAATGAAGAATAAGGTTTTTCCGTAGAATCTCTGTAATAGGTTAGAGTCCATAAGTATACAACTGCTTTAATATAAACTACTATATATTTCGTTATGTTGGTAAGTTATTTATGCTGCAAAAGCAACATCGAGTTGCAAATTGTTCGCACACGATTTACAGATATTTCATTCTTTCTGAATAATCCCATGACTTGTATAAGAGTTAATGGATGAATAAACTGAATTTAACGGATGAATAAACTGAATTATTGTCTGAATTATTGTATACGATTTCAAAATTCCATGTATGTGCACCTAAAGTGCCTGGAAGTTCCTTGAAACGGTTGAGTCGGGGTATTTCTCCTTTTGTTCTCAGATATACTAGGGCAGAGCAAGCCCCCACCCTCCGGAGAGATTGTTATGCTTGAAGATGAGTATCAACTTGAATTTTTCAAAAATAACGGGTTCGTCCGGAAGCAGTGCCAGAAATGTGGCAAGTTCTTCTGGACACGTGACCTTGATCGAAATACATGTGGAGATGCTCCCTGTGATCCTTATTCTTTCATAGGGAACCCGGCTTTTTCCAGGGAATTTGATATCTCCCAGATGCGTGAGTATTACCTCTCCTTCTTTGAAGAGAGGGAACATACAAGGGTCAATCGTTATCCTGTAGTTGCCCGCTGGAGGGATGACCTTTATCTTACCATTGCATCCATTGCAGACTTCCAGCCTTTCGTAACCTCAGGGCAGGTTCCCCCACCTGCAAATCCCCTCACGATTTCCCAGCCCTGTATTCGCCTTAACGACCTGGACTCAGTAGGCAGGAGCGGACGCCATCTTACAACCTTTGAGATGATGGCACATCACGCTTTCAATAAAAGGGATCACGAAATTTACTGGAAGGAACATACTCTGGAACTCTGTGATGAACTCCTTAATTCACTTAAGTTAGATCCCTTTGCTGTAAGTTACAAGGAAGAGCCCTGGGCAGGCGGAGGAAATGCGGGTCCCTGTGTAGAGGTTCTTGTGAACGGGCTTGAGCTTGCTACCCTTGTTTTCATGGACCTGAAAGCCGACAAAAAAGGCGATATTCTCATCAAAGGTGAGACATACTCGAAGATGGATAACTACATCGTAGATACAGGGTACGGACTTGAACGTTTTGTCTGGGCTTCAAAGGGCTCCCCTACAATTTATGATGCACTTTTCCCTGGCATAGTAAACGAACTCATGGGGCTTGCAGGGCTTGAGCATGAACTAGCCAACTCCGAGTATGCAAATATTCTGTCCCAGAATGCGCGGCTTGCAGGGTTTATGGATGTCAGTGGACAGGCAAATCTTCAGGAACTCAGGAAAAAGGTTGCCTCGAGCATTGGAATGACCGTGGATAAACTCTCGGCTATAATGGAACCCGTAGAAAAGGTCTATGCAATTACTGATCATACCCGCTGTTTGGCTTTTATGCTTGGAGACGGGATTATTCCCTCGAACGTTAAAGCAGGCTACCTTGCCAGGCTTGTCCTCAGGCGGACTTTACGCATGATGGATGACCTAGACATCAGGACCCCACTTTCCGAGATTGTGGATATGCATATCAAGAATATGCCCGAGTATCCCGAGTTCAGGGAAAATTTCCCGGTCATACAGGATATTCTGGAATCGGAAGAAGAGAAATTCCGTAATACAATGGAAAGAGGACGCAGGATTATCCAGAAATCGGCCTCACACTTCAAGAAAACCGGGGAAAAGATTCCTTTATCCCAGTTAACTGAACTTTACGACTCCCACGGAATCCCGCCCGAGATGGCAAAAGAAGTAGCAGCCGAGATCGGAGTAGATGTGGAGTTCCCTGACAATTTCTATTCCATTGTTGGTGAACTGCATAACAAGGCCGAAGAAAAGGAAGAAGAAGTAATTCCGTTTGCAGACCGGCTTAAACATCTTCCGAAGACAAAGCGCAGCTTCTATGACGAGCCCACGCGCTTGGAATTTGAGGCTGTTGTGCTGGATGTCTTTGACAATAACATAGTGCTGGACAACACCTTTTTCTACGCCGAAGGCGGAGGGCAGCCTGCAGATATGGGAACAATCACTACCGGATATGCGGTATACAGAGTGGTGGACGTCCAGATCTATGACGGCGTAATAGTACACACCATAGAGAACCCTGATGGGGATCTTGAGATTAGCAAAGGTGATATCGCCACCGGAAAAGTGGACGAAAGGCGCAGGATGACTCTTGCCAGACATCATACGGCAACTCATATCGTAAATGATGCAGCCAGGAAAGTTCTTGGAAAACATATCTGGCAGGCTGGTGCCCAGAAGTTTGAGGACCACTCGAGGCTTGACCTTTCGCATTATAAGCATATCTCCCCTGAGGAACTGAAGCAGATAGAACTTCTGGCAAATCGCACGGTTATGGAAAATAAGCGTGTTATTACGGAATGGATGCCAAGGACTGAAGCCGAGCAGGAATACGGCTTTGGGCTCTATCAGGGTGGAGTGCCTCCAGGAGAAAAAATCAGGGTTGTAAAGGTCGGAGATGATGTTGAGGCCTGTGCAGGTACGCACTGCGTCAGTACAGGAGTTGTAGGCCCGATCAAAATCCTGAGGACCGAAAGAATCCAGGACGGAGTAGAGAGGGTTGAGTTTGCAGCAGGAGTTGCAGCTGTACGTGCTATGCAAAAGATAGATTCACTCCTGGCAGGTTCTGCAAAGACCCTAAGTGTACCTCCCGAACAGCTTCCAGCAAGTGTTGAGCGTTTCTTCGGGGAATGGAAAGACCTCAAAAAAGAAAACGAGAAACTCAAGGAAGAACTTGCCCGCGCCAGGGTTTACAAGTTGCTGGGAGAAGCCTCAGAGGTTGCAGGTCTCAAGGTTATTGCCGAATTCATTCCAGGAGCTGATTCTCTTGAACTCCAGAAAATCGCTACCGAGTTCCTGAAAAATGAAGATGTGGTGGCCCTTCTTGCAAGCGACATAGAAGGCGTTAAGCTCGTAGCATCTGCCGGACAAAAAGCCTTAAATTGTGGAGTCAATGCTGGCAGTCTTGTCCGTGAAATGTCGAAGATTGTTAGCGGAGGCGGAGGCGGAAAGCCTGCCCTTGCTATGGGCGGTGGAACTGACCCTTCAAAAATTCAGGATGCGCTTGCCCGTGGGCTTGAACTTGTAAAAGAAGCTTGCAAGGAAGTCTGCAAGTAATGGAAATATCGGGCTTTTAATTCCCGAAATTTCTTCTAATCTTTTACTTTTTATTTTTCTATTTTTATTCTTTTCAACCTATTCTCTGTCTATTCAATTATTCTACCTTTTAGCTACATCTCTATCTTTCAAATATTTTCAGCCTCATCCAACCCATTTTCAGTCATCAAATATAACTTCGCAAAGGATTGCAGTCCTGTCTTTTACAAAGAGATGCACGGTTTTATTCCCTTCGAGGCCTTTTTCAACTTCGTTTCGCACTTCCCAGTATTCTTCGGGCTTTACCCCTGCCCTGAGTACAACGCTTCCAATATTCTGACCTCTCAAGAATTTATTGATTTCTTTTGGTTCAAAGGGGCAGACTTTTAGCACAAGATAATGATTTTTTATCATGGACTGCTTTATCAGGGCATCCGAGGTCAATAAAAGCCTTTTTTTGTCAACTCTGAATAATTCAAAACTCCCCATAAAAGGCCCAGCCATCTGCATCATGGATTCCACAAGCTCAGGCAGCAGCCCGGCTGCAACTACAGATGGTTCAGGTTCGTAGGCGTTGAGTTTCATTTTGTCAGTTTCCTTTATTTGGGGGAGCCCATACTTTGAAACCAGTCCTTCGCCTGCAGGCAGAGCCACAGCCATGCGGTCATACTGCTTTAGCCCACCGAAGTAAAGGGTCAGACGGTTGAGCTGCCCGTCCAGTGAGATATATTCTTTTTCGCAGTCAAAAGGAATCCTTTCAGGCGGCATCTGGGGCGGGGCTTCAAAAGCAAAATTTCGGGTTTTTTCACCGTAAGCAGCTAGCACATTCGGAATCCCCGGCTCAAGGCTTGAGACCTTTCTCTCATTTTCTTCGGCCGGGCGGAAGGGATCAGAAAATATCACATCAACGGCCGGGATCTGCTCTATGACTTTCGGGTCAAGGGCGTCTCCGCAAATGAATTTCACATTATCAAGCCCGTACATTGCACAGTTCTGTTTTGCATATTCGATCTTTTTGGGGTCGATTTCCACTGCATACACGAACTCGCACTGCTGGGCAAAAAAGACGGTTTGTCCTCCTATCCCGCAGCTGATGTCAGCCAGAACCTTACATCTCAAACGCTGCGCCCTGTAACGGGCAATGGGCTCAGGGGTTGCAAAGCGCAGGCTTTCCTTATCCCCGTGCATGGGCTTCTCAAATTGTTTTCTCCGTGCCACGTCGATCAGGAGTAGTAGATAGTTTATGAGATTTAAAGGCAACTGAAAGGGAGGGTAGTTGAAATTCTCTACAAGAGATCACTCATTTTATCCGCATTCTGGTCAAGACTAAGGCTGGCTAAAAAAGCAGGTTTTATTACTTTATTTTTAATCCACTTTGGAAATGATCACGACGTAGTTTTTCCCGTATTTTTCAGCACAGGCCGGACAGGTAGTATACCACATATACCATTTCTCGACTTCGAGGCCCTGATTTTTTGCGTAGGCTTCAAAGTCCTGGCACCATTCTCCTGTTTTTTCGAAGTCTCCCTCATAGATTTTGCTCAAAAATTTCCCATTTAGTGTTACGTTTTCGGCGCCGTCCACTTCTTTATCAACAGCCAGGTAAAGATCCATGTTGCTTTCTGAGGTATGGTCCGACAAGCAGAGCCAGTCCGGCATTTCTGCACCTGCCCTGGCGACTTTCTCGTTCATCCGCATTATTACCTCTCCAAAATTAAGAGGCATGTAAAACTGTGTGGTAACCGAGTCCTTGATAAACCTTTTATTGTTCCATTCAAACAATTTTCCATCCCAGGGGGATGGGTCAAACCGAGGACAACATTCCGGAGTTTCGATTTTGGTGGTCATAATTTTACACCCTTTAAGTAATAACTTAGGATGTTATTTTAGATTTTTGTTTTACTTCTTTAGAGGACATCGCTTCTCTACCTCGAATCCCATCCCAAACTCAGAAGTCAAGCTCGCGTCTCAATCCTTGTTTTAATGGAAGCTACTTTTCAACAGCCTACATTTCGCAGTACTTTTTCGAAAATCGATGTTTTTCTTGATAGTGTTTTTTGGAACAGATCCAAGTAGTTTAAATTTTTAGTGGCGGTTGGTGAAAATTGAATGATATCGTTTTTGGTCTCTAAATATACCATATAGTTGCTTTTACATTCTGCATAAAAGTCCAATAAATCCACGCTCGATTAAAATCGATAGCAGGAAAAATTATGAAATATAAACTTTTACTGCGGAAAGTGGAAACAGTGAAAGCCCGTTGCTGAAGAAAAAGCAAACCGCCTCGGGGTGGCGCCTCAGACCATTACCCCAAACCTCAAGACTCTGGAATTCTCCGGGCTTCTTTCAAGCAGGAGAGGTGCAATAAAAAGAGGAGAACCCCCCGGCGGAAAATGCGGAGTAAAAATCTGGAGACTTACCGATGAAGGAAAAATCTACGCTGTCTATCTCAGCAAGAAAAAGCTTTGAAGGCGTTTTCAAACTTTTTTTGTTAAAAAAAGATTAAATTTACGCTTTTATGACATTTCGGGATATATTCACTAGTTTCCAACTTTTCCAATTCCGAAAGAAACATCTTTTGGGTCAAAGTATTCAGGATCAAAATCTTCTCCAAGCCATTCCACGGCATCTTCATATTCTTCATGTTCAGGATCCTTCAGGATTTCGAGCATATTTTCATAGCCCCATATTCCTCCAATATCCTCAGGGACAGCTGCTCTTTTTCCTGCAGTACAGATCGGATATTTCACTCCTTCTTTTCTAGGAAGGATTTTCTCAAGCCTGAATTTTACCTCCCAGTTATCCCCGAAATCATAGGTGTACAGAGCAGTCTTATTTTCCAGCGTGAAATACCTGGAGATTTTGGCTTTATTTTCCGGTACCTGGATTCGCCGCCAGATCTGAGGGGTAATGTCTCTCATGGAAAGCTTTAACTGGTAAACCTTCTCGAAAGTCTTTTTCATGAATTATTCATCCGGATAAATTATCTAATTTCATTATTTAGGGTCTTGGAAGCTTCATCTAAATAAAAATTATAATTTGAGAGTGCAAATATTTTTTAATCTCTTTTTTATTTTTGTGGATTTTCTTTTTACTTTAGTGTATATTACATCTGTAAGTATATGGGCTTCAATAGAAATAACAATTCCAGTTAATAATGAAATGAGATATTTTGTCGGTATGTTAGTTATATCGAGGTTGAACAATTTGACAACTGGTACTATGATAAATAACCCTACAGTTGAAATAATTATGATGGGACCTGATAGTGGATGGTGCAATTTTCCACGGTGCTTAAAAATTTTTTGATAAGGCCACCAGATATGTTTGAGAATTCCCCATCTTTTAAAGGGATCACTTTTAATATCCAGGTCAGGACTGAGATAGTACGTCCCAAATATAAGTGCAAACGAAAATATTGCTATAGTCTCAAATTCGGTATATTCTGGTGGAATATGTGATTTCATAACGTTTGTATGTAAACTTAGCAATATGCCAAGTAGCAACGTAATATTTATTTTTACATGTGTTTTTCCATTGGGCATTCTAAACACCGTTTTTAAAACTGAAAAGTGTAATGCTACACTCTGCTATACTCATGAGATGTATTCCATGAAATAAACTCATATACTACCTCGTATTTTATAAAACTCATTGTATATTTTGTATTTTTTAGATGGTACAACGAAAAAAATGCCAATATTTCATTTGAGCCTTTACCGAGGGTTTTTGAAAATGGATCTCAGTCTAAATTTTTGCTCAATTTTTGTTTAGCAGGTCTTACTCATGAGTTAAAAAAGGAATAAAGGATCGAAAAGGTAGAAGATTAGAAAAAAGAAATGGAAAGACGGAGTGCTCAACTACACTTGAAACAATAGGAATTTACTGAATGAGGCCTTTTTTACTGCCTGAATTCCCAGCCTGATTAATTGCATTAACCATGCTCAAAAAATTTGTACCAGCTTGCTTTAACTTCCCTCTTACAGAATAACCATGTTTTTCGTATAACTTTAGAGCTTCTTTGTTTTCAGGTTTAACGATCAATGAGGTCCTGGAAATGCCAAGTTTATGAGATTTGAGGGTTGCTACCTTTAACAATCTGCTCCCAACCCCACACGCTCTGTACTGTGGATAAACGGCAAGTGAATCTATATAATATTCTCCAGGTTCTGCCTCTTTTGTTTTTAACATGGGAATTACTTTTCCATGGTAATCCTCGGTATTTGATTTATAAAACTTAGGGAGTTTCTCTACCAATAATTTATTCAAACGTGGAAAATGGTCTGAGGGAAACGACAAAACTAAACCTGCTATCCCGTTACTTCCCTCTGCGACATGTATATTTTGATAACTCAAAATATTGTCAGGCTGTTTATAGAATTTTTTAATAACCTCTTGAACAGCCTTCTGATTGGTAGAACCCGCCAGCACATAAGCACATTCTCCCCAGGCCATACAAATTAATTCTGCCGCTTCATCTGCATCTTCAATTCTGGCCTGTCGAATAAACACAATTATCAAACCTCCATAAATAAAGTTAATATTATAATTTGTTCTCTTATTATTCTAACATTATTTGTTTTCTTACAATTTATTCAAAAATAATTTATTCTATAAACAAGAAAGTTTCAGAACTACTTTTCATGATCGAAAACTTAATTGATAATTCCAAATTCGAAATTTAGAAAAGTATATTTGAGTTTTGGAATCAGCTCATAAGTATCAGCTCATTATTATCTCACTTGTTATTTTTTAAATTTTGAAGAATGACCCAAACCTGTTTGAGGCTATATTCGACACTAAATTCTTGAAGAATCAGGTCTTGCACTTCTCGAGCTAGCCAATTATCCCGTTCTTTAAGCATTTCCTTTAATTGTTTTTTCTGGAAATCTGAGAGTTTTGAGGGGCTTCCGCCTCTAAATTTAGGGATCAAGCCTTCGTAACCCTGAGAGTTCCATCTCTGTTGCCAGAGGTTCCCATTGCTTCTGGAAATTCCAACAATATTTGAAGCCTCTTTAACACTTTTGCCTTCATAACGGGCTTTGATAAATATGAGGCGTTGGACAACCCGACAATTTTTTTCAGCTTTGATCATTTGAACAAGTTTATCGTAACTTAGATGGCGAGTTATTGGGATTTGTTCAGGTTTGGACACACCTAATATAATATATTATATGTATTAAAGTTTATGTAAACAGCTGTAATAGTTCCACTTCTAAACCTACGGTATTATGGCATTTTTCAAAATTAAACGGCTATGCTTCAATTCTTATTTTTGTGGGGTTTGTTTTTGAATCCATGTAGATTACAAAATATATGATACATTAGTTGAGCCTCATTCCTTTTATTGGATCTTGCTCACGAATAACTCTCATTTTAAAGGAACGTGTGGACTTGGCATTGTTTCAATCCTTGTTTTATTGGATCTTGCTCACGAATGTAGGTATATTTTAGGATTTGAAGATTCGAATGGATCTTTAGTTTCAATCCTTGTTTTAGTGGATCTTGCTCACGAATTGGTTGGAGCTGTCGGGTTTAATACCTATTCATCGAATAGTTTCAATCCTTGTTTTAGTGGATCTTGCTCACGAATTGAGGAGGCACTGGAGGAACATAATCAGAACCAACCTGGTTTCAATCCTTGTTTTAGTGGATCTTGCTCACGAATGATACACGCGGAAGATTTTCCAGCGTGTGCCAAATTGTTTCAATCCTTGTTTTAGTGGATCTTGCTCACGAATGTTAGCAACTTGCAACACTTACGTTTCAACATCTATGTTTCAATCCTTGTTTTAGTGGATCTTGCTCACGAATTCTCCGGTTTCGCCTCCTGGTGCCTGAGCCTTCTGTTTCAATCCTTGTTTTAGTGGATCTTGCTCACGAATAATTCTTCGAGGCTGTAAACAAACCAATGAAAAAGTTTCAATCCTTGTTTTAGTGGATCTTGCTCACGAATCGTTCATTTTGGACGCCGAGCCCCATTAATTTTACCGAGTTTCAATCCTTGTTTTAGTGGATCTTGCTCACGAATGCATTCCCCTTTTACCAGGAATTGTGATGGTTTTTTGTTTCAATCCTTGTTTTAGTGGATCTTGCTCACGAATACATCCCTCGATTGCAAAAATTGTGGACTTCTAGTGTTTCAATCCTTGTTTTAGTGGATCTTGCTCACGAATGGCGACATTCGAAAACAAGATTCGTAGCACCATGTTTCAATCCTTGTTTTAGTGGATCTTGCTCACGAATGGATTTCCCATGTTATGGACCATTGTGTTCGAGAGAGTTTCAATCCTTGTTTTAGTGGATCTTGCTCACGAATATAGTCAAATCTCTTCTGTAAAGATCATCCTCTATGGTTTCAATCCTTGTTTTAGTGGATCTTGCTCACGAATCCTCAGCTAGCGCCGGAAGAGTCAATACGGACAAAATGTTTCAATCCTTGTTTTAGTGGATCTTGCTCACGAATCTTACTTCGGTGAACGTCTTGCCCTCGACAAATCCAGTTTCAATCCTTGTTTTAGTGGATCTTGCTCACGAATCCTCGAAGCTTTCCAGGAATACCCGACAGCGCGCTGTAGTTTCAATCCTTGTTTTAGTGGATCTTGCTCACGAATACATCACTGCAATCCCGAAAGCATTATGGTACAAAATGTTTCAATCCTTGTTTTAGTGGATCTTGCTCACGAATTCCTTGAAGCTGTTGATAGCAAGGGCTCTGGAGGTTTCAATCCTTGTTTTAGTGGATCTTGCTCACGAATGTCTGGAATTATCAAAGAGGTTAAAGATGCAATTGGGTTTCAATCCTTGTTTTAGTGGATCTTGCTCACGAATCCGTCACCGAGGCTGTTATTGAATTCCAGATTGGTTTCAATCCTTGTTTTAGTGGATCTTGCTCACGAATCTTTTGACGTTTCATAGTACCTTATTTTGTTCTCGTTTCAATCCTTGTTTTAGTGGATCTTGCTCACGAATAGGGCAAAAATTTCCTTTATTTAGCTAGAAAAGGCCTGAAATGAACTAAATTTTAGGACTAAAAATCTTGTTGGAAAATTATCAAACCCTTTATAAATACAAGAAAAACAGGGCTTCTAGCGGTTTGGAAACATTCTATTATATGCCTTTCTTTCTATTTAACTTTTATATTTTAAGGAGTTTTAAGTAAATCTAAAGGCCGGTTTAATTCAATAATGTTTTTGCTATTTTTAAAACATCGAGTTTAAACTATTTTCTTTACCCAGAAAAATCTATTCAATCCAAAACTAACAAACGAATGATAATAATATTTTGTACTATTTAATTCTATACAATCACCATATTAGTGTTACATACATTTAGGAATGTATTTATAATAAAAAGAGTTTAGTTTAGTTCATCTTAATTTTTGTAAAAAAAGTATTACTATTGCACTATATTTTCTTCGAAACATGTTATTTTTACGGATTTGAGATTACTGAAAGCACTATTGTAGTAGTACTATTTCAATTTTAATATTATGAGAAAGGAGGAGTTTAGATTAAGAAAAACCAGCAATATTTCTTAATAGGGGCAATAACCATAATTGTTGCGGCCGCTTTTGTTTTTATGTCGACTGGTGAGCCAGACAACCCGAATTATCAGGTCTCTGATGAATCTGTTTCCGGGGGTTCGGATGAATTAATTTCTGAGGGCTCGGATGAGCTGGTGGCTGCAGTAGGAACCCACGGCGGGGAGCCGGAAACCGGTTTTAACCCAATTACTGGATGGGGCTCTAGTCGCGAACCGTTAGTTCAAAGCACTCTCTTTAAAAAAGATAGTAATGGCTCTCTGATCCACGATTTAGCAACAGGATATTCTGTTAGTGAGGATGGGTTGACCTGGACTGTTAAAATCAGAGATGATGTTAAGTTCCATGATGGGGTACCTTTAACGGCCAGCGATGTAGCATTCACTTTTAATAAAGCGGCAAATTCCAGTGGAAAACTTGATCTCTCCATGCTGGACAATGCGGTAGCCCTCGATAATTACACGATTGAATTCAAATTAAATGATCCGCAGACAACTTTCATTCACAAGCTTGCCGTGCTCGGAATTGTGCCGGAACATGCTTACAATGAGAGTTACGGAGATAATCCAATAGGGTCGGGCCCATACAAATTCATACAATGGGATAAAGGCCAGCAGGCAATCTTTGAGGCAAATCCGGATTATTATGGCCAGAAACCATACTTTAAAAAATTGACTTTACTCTTCATGCAGTCCGACACAGCTTTTGCGGCGGCGAAATCAGGACAGGTTGACCTTGCCGAAATTCCTTCTTCTTACGCTAATCAAAAAGTAGATGGAATGAAAATGATATCCTTTGATTCCGTTGATGCGCGGGGAGTAAGCTTCCCAATGCAGCCCGATACAGGCAAGAAAACGGAAAATGGCTACTCAATCGGAAATAATGTAACTTCCGATCCTGCGATAAGAAAAGCCCTGAGCATTGGAATAGACAGGCAGGCTTTAATCAATGGTGCATTAAACGGACAAGGTGAAGAGGAATTTACGGGTGTGGATAAATTACCGTTCGGAAATAAGGAAGCTGCTTTTGAAGATGGAAATATCGATGAAGCAAAGAAGATTTTAGCGGATAGTGGTTGGAAAGACACCGACGGTGATGGAATCCTTGAAAAGAACGGGTTGAAAGCCGAATTTACTTTATTGTATTATTCAAATGCACAGGATAGACAGGCATTAGCCGTTTCATTGAGCGAGGAAGCCCGAAAACTTGGCATAAACATTAAAATCGAGGGCAAGAGCTGGAATGAAATCGATACTCTGGCGCATTCAACTCCGATAGTTTTCGGTTTCGGTTCACTTGACCCGACTGATTTATACCTGAAATACTACAGCAAAAGCTACAATCCTTCAAACTACAACAATATAATAATGTACAACAATTCGATCGTGGATAATTATCTAAGGACAGCCATAACCAGTACTGATCAGGATACTGCCAATAAAAACTGGCAGCTGGCTGCCTGGGACGGAACAACAGGCTTTTCTGCAAAAGGAGATGCTACTTGGCTCTGGATTGCAACTGTTAATTACCTGTATGTTATGGATGAGGATTTGGATATCGGGACTCCGAAAATCCAGCCTCATGGTGCTGATGCCTTCGGTAATATCCTGGAATGGAAACGCACAGCAAACTAAACCCAAAGCTGGATTTCAGCAAAGCTGAGGAGCAAAACTCCTCAGGTACTTTTTTGACGAATTTGCTTAAACTAGTATTTGTCAGTTTTTAGATTACTGTTCTCTTTTTCTATAAATTCGTCAGCTTGCAAGGGGCGCGTCAACGCATCAACTACTTTAATATGCAGAAAAACACGTAGAATTCTTTATTTAGTATTACTAAACTCCTTAAAACTACGAATTAGTAACACATAAATTTCGGAATGTATTTATAGTAAATTGTTTTTAATTAATTTGTCTTAATTTTACTACTAAAAGTATTACTTTATTGCCATCATTAGTTAAAAAAATCTTATCTAATATATAAAACTCTGAATCATATGAATAAGTCAAAAATCCTTGCTTTACAGTTCAACTCTTGCTTAAATGTTCATGACTCTGGTAAAATAGAGGAGGTATCTAAATTAAGAAAAACCAACAGTATCTACTGGTAGGGACAATAGCCGTAATTCTTGTGGTCGCTTTTGTTTTTATGTCAACTGGTGAGCCAGACAATCCCATTTCCCAGGTTTCTGATGAATCAGTCTCCGGCGGTTCGGATAAATTGGTTTCTCAGGGCTCGGATGAATTAGTGGTGAATGTAAATTCGCATACTGGTGAACCAAAAACAGGATTTGATCCGCTTCTGGGATGGGGGTGCGGGCATGTAAATTTTGAGCCACTGATACAAAGTACTCTTTTTAAATCAGCTGACGATGGAAGCATAATAAACGATCTTGCTACAAATTATTCTGTCAGTGAGGATGGGAAAACTTGGACTGTGCATATAAGAGATGATGTCAGGTTCACTGACGGTGAAAATTTAACCGCAGAAGATGTAGCATTTACGTTTAATACCGCAATTGAAAGCAACTCCGAACTGGACATGAGTAATCTCGAAAAAGCCACGGCAACAAATAATACTGCAGTTGAATTCCAATTGAAAGAACCTCAATCCAGCTTCATATGGAGACTCAGATACGTTGGGATTGTGCCAGAACATGTATACAAAAAAGAAACCTACGGATCGAATCCGATCGGATCGGGACCTTATAAATTCGTACAATGGGATAAGGGGCAGCAGGCAATCTTAGAATTAAACGAAGATTATTATGGCGAAAAGCCGTACTTCAAAAAAATAACCATGCTATTTTTAGACAAAGATACTGCGTTTGCAGCGGTAAAATCCGGGGATGTGGACGTAGCTGAGATTGAAATTAGCCATGCTAACCAGACCGTAGAAGGATATAAGTTAGTAGCTCTTCCGGCAGCAAGGGCACAGGGACTTTCCTTCCCTATGCAGAATAACACTGGTCAAAAAAGCCTTCAGGGAGATCCGATAGGCAATAATGTCACAGCCGACATAGCAATTCGAAAAGCCTTGAACGTCGGCATCGACAGAAAAGCCCTGCTTGAAGGAGTAATTTATGGAAAAGGGGCCGTAGAATATACTGGAGTAGACCAGCGGGACTTCGGAAACCCTGAAGCCAAAGTCAATGATTCAAATCTCGAAGAAGCCCGAGAAATATTGGAAAACGCAGGCTGGAAAGATACCGATGGCGACGGAATCCGGGAGAAGGACGGAACTAAAGCCGAATTTAAACTATACTATTCTGCTTCTGATCAAACAAGGCAGGCTCTATCGGTAGCTGTAAGTGAACAGGCCCGGAAATTAGGTATAAAAATAGACCTTGTAGGCGCAAGCTGGGACGAAATATATGCTAATCAATACAGTTCCGCTGTCCTATACGCTTACAGCAGTATAGATACCTTTAATCTCTACCTGCAGTACCACAGCAAGGTAGCCGATGACACCTACAAAAATCCCGGGCTTTACAATAATTCTGTTGTAGACGGCTATTTGGAAGCAGCTTTAAGGTCTACAGATCAGGATCAGGCTACGAAATACTGGCAGCTAGCCGCATATGATGGAAATACCGGTTTTGGGCCTGCAGGTGATACGACCTGGTTATGGCTCGTAACAATTGATTACCTCTACATGGTGGATGAAACCCTGGATATGGGTACCCCACAAAGAAACGCAGGAGCAGATGTTTTAGGAAATATCTATGAATGGAAAAGGATAGACGCAGCCAGCTCGGCCTCAAAATAAGGAATTATCCTGCAACTATGGGAAATTAATCCTATAACTATGGGAAATTAATCCTGCAATTGGCGAGTAATCAATCCTGTAATTAGTGAGTAATTGAGCCTTCAGTTAGCGAGTATCTGAGTCTGGATATCAGAATACAGACTCAGCTATTCACTTTTACCTCTCTTTTATTCACATCTGGGTTTGATGCGACTGATTGGAAAAGGTAACAAAAACTTCTATTTTACCGAATTTAGTTCTATTCTGGCTTAAAAAAGTACGAAAACACTTCACAATTCCTGGAAATTGTCCACAGACTGGTAGTCATGTTAAAAGGGAGACCATTATAAAATAATTACGTACGAGGGAGTAACGTGTCAAACAATGAAAAAATAGCAGGCTTTGTCGGAAAAAAGGCCCTCAGGTTGACAAGTCTTTTGATTGTAGTTTGTTTTGCAAGTTTCATGCTTATCCAGTGTTCACCTATAGATCCCGTTAGAGCTTATATTGGGGAAATGCCAGTAACCGCAGAGCACAAAGCTAAACTTGAAGCTTACTGGGGGGTTAACACCCCTCCGCAGGATAAATTCCTGAACTGGGCTGGAGATATTCTTAAAGGAGACTTTGGGACTTCACTGATTTTTAGAATTCCAGTTATTGACGTCATTAAAGAACGATTTACCGCCTCCCTTGTTCTTATGGGGGTTTCATGGCTGTTTTCAGGAATTTTAGGTTTTGTTTTAGGAATAATCGCGGGTGCAAAGCAAGGCACATGGGTCGATAAGGCAATAAAGACTTATTGTTACGCTCTGGCTGCTGCCCCAACCTTCTGGCTGGCACTGGTGCTTCTCATGGTGTTTTCTGTGTATCTGGGCTGGTTCCCAATAGGATTAAGTGTACCTATAGGGGTTACAGCCGACGATGTGACATTTTTTGACTGGTTTAAGCGTTTAATTCTCCCTGCACTAACTTTGAGTTTATTAGACATTGCTAAAATTACAATGTTCACTCGGGAAAAATTAATCGAAGTTCTATCCAGTGATTATGTCTTATTTGCAAAAGCAAGAGGTGAAAAAGGGCTGGATCTGGTATTGAGGCATGGAGTTCGAAATGTTGCACTTCCGGCCATTACCCTGCAGTTTTTAGGATTCAGTGAGTTGTTCGGGGGCACAGTCCTGGTTGAACAGGTCTTCTCATATCCTGGGATCGGGCAGGCCGCAGTAGCAGCAGGACTGAGATCCGATGTACCGCTGCTTTTGGGAATCGTCATCTTCAGTGCTTTATTCGTTTTCTTCGGAAATCTGATTGCTGATATTATCTATGAATTCGTTGACCCCAGGATAAAACAACAGGAGGCGTCAGTATGAGTACGGCTGTTGTGACCATTAACAGGGGATTATTTCGAGGATTAAACCTGAGGCAGAAAACGCTTCTGATAATAGGCTCTACTTCACTTTTATTGCTTGCAATTGTGCTTTCTAGCGTGTTTTTAGGCGGGGAAGCATTACAGACCAATTTTGGCTCAAAAAACCTTGCTCCTTCTCTGGAACATCCATTCGGGACAGATTGGATGGGAAGAGACATGCTTGTAAGGACTCTGGAAGGGCTGGGGCTAAGTATTTTGGTTGGAGGACTCGCTTCCACGATAAGTACTATACTGACCGTAATTTTAGGATTACTTTCAAGTGTAGGAAAGACCGCAGATTCCTTTGTGTCCTGGCTGGTAGACCTCTTTCTTTCAATTCCGCACCTGCTTTTAATAATTCTCATTTCCATAGGGCTCGGAGGGGGAGCAACAGGGGTCATCATCGCAGTAGCATTAACACATTGGCCGAGCTTAACAAGGGTCGTAAGAGCAGAAATCAAGCAGCTGAAAACCCAGGAGTATATTCATATCTCCAGAAATCTTGGCAAATCGAAATGGTGGATAGCTTCAAAACACATTCTGCCTCATCTGGTTCCCCAGATCCTGTTAGGCACGATTTTAATGTTCCCACACGCTATTTTGCATGAAGCTTCAGTCACATTCCTTGGGTTTGGGCTATCACCCCACGAACCGGCAATTGGTATAATTCTGTCTGAATCTATGAGGTACCTCTCAGCAGGATACTGGTGGCTTGCATTTTTCCCAGGATTGTCCCTGTTAATTGTGGTCCTGGCATTTGATATGATTGGAGAAAATTTAGGAAAGCTGATGAATCCGAAAAATGCCCATGAATAAATTTCTTCCATTATTGGATTAGAGATTTGCTGGATTCCGTTATTGAATTATTAATTTGCTGGATCAAAAATGGATCGGGTAAAAATATATTAGAGTTACATTTGGAGAGTGTGAAATATGGGAAATAAAGCTGAAATTAATCCTGAAAAAGAATTAAACACTGAAAAAGAGTTAATCACTGGACTTGGAACAACCTCTGGAAATATGAAAAAAACTGAGGCTCTGTTAAAAGTAGAAGACCTTTCACTTTCGTTCACTCAATATGAATCTGGACTTAGACAAACCGAATTGAAAGTAATTTCTAATTTGAGTATTCAGGCTTATAAAGGCGAAATTCTGGCTATTGTAGGATCAAGCGGATCCGGTAAAAGTCTTCTGGCTCATTCGATTCTAGGAATTTTGCCTTCAAACGCGAAGCTCGATGGGAGGATAGAGTACAATGGCACAGAACTTACCCAGGAACGAAAAGAAGAAATGAGGGGTAAAGAAATCGCCCTGATTCCGCAAGCCACAACCTATCTTGATCCTTTAATGAAAATCTCGAATCAGGTTATAGGATGTGTTGAAAAGAAAAATGAAGGTTTAATGAAGAAACTTCAGAGAGAAATTTTCCAGAGATACGCTTTAAAGCCCGAGGTCGAAAGAATGTTTCCTCATGAGCTCTCAGGAGGGATGACCCGAAGAGTTCTGGTTTCCACTGCTGTAATAAGCTCTTCAAAGCTCATAATTGCAGATGAACCAACCCCGGGCTTAGATGAAAAAACTTTGAATGAGACCCTGAGTTACTTTAAAGACATGGCAGACAAGGGCTGTGCAGTGATACTTATAACTCATGATATCGAGGCTGCATTAAAAATTTCTCACAAAATTGCAGTATTCTACGCTGGTACGGTTTTAGAAGTCGCTAATGTTGAAGACTTTAAAAATAATGGTGAGAATCTAAGGCACCCATACACCCGTGCACTCTGGAATGCCCTTCCTCAGAACAAATTCCAGGCAATCAAAGGCCATCAGCCAATGCAGGATGAAGTCATTGATGGATGTATCTTTTATGAAAGATGTTCCAGAAAGAAAGCTCTCTGTGCTCAGGGGCTTCCCCATTTGAAACAGGTAAACGGAGGAATGGTGAGGTGCAATAATGCGTCTTAAAGGTGAGAACGTAAGTTTCGGATATAAAAGAAACAACTTGATTTTAAAGGATGTTAACATTTCTTTGGGTAGTGGAGAAGTATTAGGTCTGATTGGGGATAGTGGAAGCGGAAAATCAACTCTCTGTAAGATCTTGGCTGGCTACGAAAATAAGTATCAGGGGAAAGTAACTCTAGATAAAAAAGAAATTCCACCAAAAGGCTATAATCCGGTCCAGCTTGTCTTTCAACACCCTGAAAAAGCTGTAAACCCTAAATGGAGAATGAATGATATTCTAAATGAAGGACATTTTGTTTCACAGGATATTTTAGAGGCGTTTGGAATAAAAAATAACTGGCTTAATCGATGGCCCAATGAGCTTTCCGGTGGAGAACTCCAGAGATTTGCCCTTGCAAGAGCTTTAAGCCCTAAAACCAGGTTTTTAATCGCTGATGAAATAACTACAATGGTAGACTCTATTACTCAAGCTCAAATCTGGAATATAGTTTTGGATATAGTCGAAGAGCTTAATATCGGAGTACTGGTCGTAAGCCATGACAGGAATTTAATCAATAGATTATGCAACGATACCGTTTATTTAAAAGATATAAATAATACTTAATAAAGCCCTTTACTTATGGAATGAAGGGTACATCCCAAGGTTTTTAATTTGGATATGTGGCACCAACACGGCATTTGGCCTTGTTCCTGTCTCCTCTTTAGGTAACCTCGATCTCGAACATTGCCTCTGTTGCATCAGGCCCCGCATATCGAATATCCTTTCACGGAATCATGTCTCTTATGAATCATGTCTCTTATATCTGTATAAAACGGACTGAAAGCGGCCTTCAGTATTCAAAAAATGAACTTTATAATTCCAGAAATTCTATTTTAATTAAAAAGAAAATGTAAATGAAGGGAGGATTTAGTTATTCTCCCTTTATTATCCTTACAATTTCGTCCCCTACATCTGAAGTGCTGCTCTTGCCACCCATATCGTAGGTTTTTACTTTGCCGTCCAGGATATTTTTCTGAATTGCATTAACTATTGTGTCTGCGGCTTCCTTTTCTCCGAGCTGTTCTATTAACATGGCACCTGCCCAGATTGTGGCAATGGGGTTGACTTTGTTCTGTCCCTTGTACTTCGGGGCTGAACCGTGAATCGGCTCGAACATGCTTGTGCCTTTCGGGTTGATATTCCCGCCGGGAGCAAGGCCGAGGCCTCCCTGGATCATGGCTCCGAGATCGGTGATGATATCTCCAAACATGTTCGGGGTTACGACCACATCGAACCATTCAGGGTTTTTCACAAACCACATAGTGATTGCGTCTACAAAGTTAAAGTCCGTAGTCACATCTGGATGATTTGCAGAAACTGCATTAAACTCCTCTCTCCAGAAGCCGTAGATGTCGGAAAGCACATTTGCCTTGTCAACGGACGAAACATGCTTTTTCCGTTGTTCGGCAAGATCAAAGGCGTACTCGATAACCCTCTTTGTGCCTTCTTTGGAGATCAGGCCTATCTGGTATCCTATTTCTTCGCTGTCGGTCTCGATATCAAGTCCAAATTTTGCGGAGTAGAGTGTTCGCTTGACTTCAAGAAGGTCTTTGCTTTCTCCTTTTTTTGCCCTGCCGCCGATCCCTATGTAGAAGTCCTCGGTGTTTTCTCTGACAACTACGAAATCGATATCTTTTGAGGTTTTGTCTTTGAGGGGAGTCCAGACTCCGTCAAGGAGTTTTATCGGGCGAAGGTTGACATACTCGTCAAAGTAAAAGCGTGCAGTTAATAAGATTCCCTTCTCAAGGATGCCAGGAGCAATCCTGGGGTCTCCGATAGAGCCAAGGTAAATGACAGGGTATCCAGATAACTCTTTTAAGGTATCTTCGGAAATTAATTCTCCCGTCTCAAGATAATGATCTGCTCCATGCGGGTATTCAATCCATTCTACATCAAAACCAAATCTTTCGCCAGCGGCATCTATGACCTTTCTGCCTTCGGCGATAATTTCTGGGCCAATCCCGTCGCCCGGGAGGACCGGAATCTTATACTGCGTCATATTTATACTCCTTTCTTATTTACAGGCAAAGCTGCCTTTTTATTGTGAGATATCAAACGCGGACAGGGCTGTCTCAGGACAGCTTTCTCTTTGTTAACGCTCAGAGACCAGTTTCCTGGCATATTCTATAAGTCCTCCCTCATCCACGATTTCACGCACGAAATCAGGGAGAGGGGTTGCCTGGTAGGTCTCACCTTTTGTCTTGTTTACAATAACTCCTGTGGCAAGGTCTACTTCAAGCTCGTCTCCGTCATCGATCTTGTCAGTATCAGGGCATTCCAGGACAGGAACTCCGATATTAATTGCGTTCCTAAAAAAAATCCTTGCAAAAGACTTTGCAATTACACAGGCTACCTTTGCTCCTTTAAGGGCTAGGGGCGCGTGCTCACGTGAGGAGCCGCAACCAAAATTGCTTCCCGCGACCACGATATCATTTTCATGAACGTTTTTTGCAAATTCGGGGCGCACGCCTTCAAACGTGTACTTTGCAAGCTCTTCAGGGGTATTGTAAATTAGATACCTTCCGGGAATTACTGCGTCAGTATCAACGTCATCTCCGAATTTCCAGGCTCTTCCTTTCATAACATCACCGGTCTTTTGTTGCAATTAAATGCTGCTCAATTAAATGCTGTTATATTAGAATTCTTACAGCCTGAACTTAGCTGCATTCATAGGGTTGAAGTGTCACAGGTAATATTTAAATTATTTTCTGGCATGATATAAAAATTGGTTAACAATCCCGACCTTTTTACTCCTGAATTCCCCCGGAAAATCTACAAAAGTCAGTTCCTTTTATTGTTTAACTGCACTTTATCTGCTTATCTCTTCAGTATGAGGTTCAGGAATACTTGGTTCTCTTTCTCCGTGCCAATTTAGTCTCGGGCTGATGCGCACAAGATAGCATAAGGTTTCAGGGCACCAAGATAAGCGGTAGCTTCCTGTGAGTGGTCAAGTGCCACGTAAGTTTCAATGGATTTGAACCCCTTCCAGGGATTCTCTTCACTTCCTAGTACAAGCAGTGTCCCCGTAATTTTTCCCCAAATATAGGCCCGATCTCGCCTGACCTCTTTGCTTTCGATTTTCGGCATTTAATAGTATCGGACTGAAAACAATTTAATATAATTTATTCACGCTGCCTTGTATAAAAAGGATACGTCTTTTAAAACTCTAAATTCCTAGAAATGACTCTTAAATAACTCTATAAATTCCTAAATAGATTCTCAAGATTTAAAATGACTCTAAATTATTTTCAAAAAACTCTAAAAACTCGCATACTAAGATACTCTAAATTCAGAATATTTAAAATTTAGGTGCTCCTATTATATTTAGTTGATTTTATATATTAGATTTGGTATATATTATTACAATGGGGAAACGAGGAGCAAAACCAAAGTTTACTGACGTTTTTTGTCCTAATAAAGAATGTAAATTCTACGGTATTTCTGGAAAAGGAAATATCATAGGCAACGGTACCTATCAAATCAAGGACAAGAGAGTTCGGAAATATATCTGCCGCGAATGCGGCAGAGTATTCAATGATCGAACTAATACCTTCTTTGATAATGTTCGAAAAGACGAATCTGTTATCATATTAGCCTTAAAGATGGCTATCAAAGGAATGTCAATACAAGCCATTGCTGATGTACTGGAAGTTCAGCCAGCTACAGTTAGTAACTGGTTGTTTCGCGCAGCGAAACAATGTGAGAAGGTAAATGAAGATTTGATGAAAGACCCCAACATTTCAAAAGTTGAAATGGATGAATTGTGGGTAATAGTCGAAAAAAAGTTGCGCCAAGAACAGAAAATGAAGATGAGGGGACCTGGATGTGGGTAAGCTTTGCTCCTGAGTTCAGGTTAATTATTGATTTTATATTGGGACCAAGAAAACAGTATGTAGCAGATGAATTGATAAAAACTACAGATAAACATCTTTCAGATTCAAAACCTCTTTTCGTTACAGATGGATTAAAATTCTATGCAGAAGCTTTTCTGAAAAAATACGGAGAATGGATGGAGTTTCCTAGAACAGGAAAGAAAGGAAGACCTAAGAAACCAGCAATAATACCTGATGAAAATTTGAAATATGCTCAGGTTGTCAAAAACAAGAAGGGAAAGAAGCTCCAAAAAGTAGAAAAAAGAGTTATTTTTGGTGAAAATATAGATCAAAGTGAAATATCAACGAGTTTACTTGAGAGACAAAATCTAACTTTTAGACAAGATAATAACAGAGTTTCAAGAAAAACGATAGGATTCTCAAAGAAAATCAGGTTTCTCTACAATCAAATGAGACTTTACTGCACTCATTTTAACTTTTGTAGAGATCACATGGGATTAAAGAAAGAAAAGGAAAATGGAAGTATTGAGAAAAACACACCTGCAAAAAAATATGGAATAACTAAGAGTAAATGGACTTTAACAAAATTGCTAAATTACAGGTGTATTAAAATATCAACTAATTAACAAGGGAGCACCAAAATTTAAAATATTTAAAATTTAGAATATTTAAAATTTGGAGGTTGAGATATAAGCTCAACCCTGAAAAGTAAGCACAACTAATTCGCCTGATAAAAGTTTTCTCTCAAGCCTTTTTAAAAAAGACTTACTTAGGATAAAGGCTTACTTAGGATATTATCTTATCCAACTGACCTGTTTGAGCTGCGATTTTGATTTCCCGAGCTATTCTCCTTCCAGTTGAGAGATTCTCCTCCATCAGGTCAGCATAAGGAGAACCTGAAACGTAAAGGTTTGTCCCTGCAACAATTCTGGCCGATATTTCAAAGACTTTAATCTCAAGCGTATCCGTAAAGACGGTTTCAAGACAGAAAGCCCCTATCATCCCACCAAAAAGGCCCAGAGATTCTTCAACTACCCTTTCTCCAAGAGAGAAAATCAGGGGTAAGAGGGACTCTCTTGCTACAAGGGGCACATTTCCTGTAACTACATATGTTGGGCGGATTCCAGCTTCTACGAGTTCTTTGGGTGAACCGAGCCTGAAGATTTCGTCCGCATTGGATTCTACCCTGCGGTCCATGCTCAGAAGTTCAAGGCTGCCCTGGCTTAAAGTGTATCCTTCGTTTCGGATTGGAGAATAGAAGTAGTGCAGATAATAACGGGTTCCGGTGATAAATTCCTGAATCGTGTACTTCTGGGTTTTATCCACGAGTTCATTGAATTCTTCATAGGTTTTAGCGACGAAGAAACCTTTTCCTCCCTTTGCTCCGTCGTACTTAACCATTACAGGTCCATTGATGTCGTGAGGATCGTCGACTTTCTTCGGCATATGAATGCCTGCTCCAAGCAGCCACTCACGTTCTTTATCCCTGTCCGACTCCCATTCGAGCACAGCCCGGTTTCCAAAAGTAGGCACGGCCATCTCTGCAAAATTTTCCGTACCAAGATAAGCAACGACTGAGCCGTGTGGAATAATGATAGTATTTTTCTTTCTAAGCTCCTCAGCCTTGTTCATTATATCGGCATAGCTATCAACGATAAGGTACTCATCAGGTTTTGCTTTGGGAAATGCCTCATAAAACTTTGGAGGCTTGCCGACGCAGATTCCCAGAGTTCTGAAGCCTTCTTTGCGAGCTCCGTCAAAAATTTGAAGGCTCGAGTGGGAGCAAATTGTTGCGATTGTAATATTTTCTAAATCATAATTTTTCAGAAATTCAAGAACCTGCTGTTTTGTGATCATGATTGGTACCAGCGGAAAATTTAGATTAGTATATACAATGTTATATTTAAGGTTAAGGGCTGGATTCTATATCTAGATGTAGTAGTGGATGTATATTCACCCACAAAAATAAAACTTTATATTGGTTTGCGGGAACTAAAGTATACTTTGAATTAAAAATAGACAGGTTTTTAATCTAGGACGTAATTATGGACGGGCTTGAAGATCAAGAGGGCTTAACGGAAACAGACGAGCTCCCACAGGGGTCTGAACAACTGGAGCGAGATGGCAAGGTTCTTGTTCTCCCGGTAAATGGAGAATCCAGAAAGATCACTCAGATTCTTTCCAATGAAACATCATTAAAGATTCTGGAATTGCTCGGGAAAAAAAGTATGTCTGCAACCAATATTGCAGAGGAGCTTGAACTTCCCCTTACTACTGTCAAGTATAATCTTGACTCCCTTATAGAATCCGATCTTATAAAGATCAAACAAATAAAGTGGAGCAAGAAAGGAAGGCAGGTAAAGATCTACGAGTCAGTGGATAAACTGATTGTCCTCGTTCCTTCGAAAAGCTCTATAGATAAACTCTCTCTCGTAAGCCTGCTGCAAAAGTATCTCGGAGTAATCGGAGCTGCCTTTTTTGCAGCTGCAGGTATAGAGTATTTTTCAGCCTATATGCAGGCAAAAAGGATAATTGATGCAACTGCTCCTTTGAGAATGAGGATAACAGAAATACCTGATGAGTCTTCTCCGGAGCAAATGGCTCTGGGAATAAACGAAAGCAATAACATAAGCCCGAAAATAGCTCTTGACCAGCAGGTATCTGAAGAAGCTTCGAATGCAAGTTCTGAGGCTCTGGAAGCTGGAGCAGGAAATCTCTCCTCTGGGATGGAAGCTGACCCAACTCAGGGAGTTTCTGAAGTCCCAATGTCCGTACCGGAGGGTTTAGATTCTGTGCAGGGAGTTCCTTCTATCTCTTCTGAAGGGTTAGTTCATGTAGGTGGAATTCGCGAGCTTTATGACACGCTTTCTCTTCACCCCGGATTTTGGTTCCTTTTAGGGTGTATTTTTATAGTAGTCCTGCTGATTGTAAGAGAAGTCTATTATAAGAAAAGATCCAAGTAGAGATTCTTATGAGAGTCGCTTTAAAACTTGCATATATAGGCACCGAGTTTCACGGCTCCCAGATTCAGCCCAATGTCGAGACCGTGGAGGGAGAACTTTTCAAGGCTCTTCGGAATCTCGGAATTATAGAAAGCCCCAAATCTGCGAATTATACCTGTGCCGGAAGGACCGATGCCGGAGTTCATGCTCTTGGACAGGTTGTCGCTTTTGACACGGACAAACTGAACCTGGCAATTCCAAGGGTAATAAATTCTGAACTTCCCTCAGGAATCTGGGTCTGGGCCCATGCTGAAGTGCCCCGAAGCTTTGATGCCAGAAGAGATGCAGTTTCCAGGCATTACCGATATGTGATGAGCGGAAAAGAGTACGATATCTCTAGAATCCGGGAAGCTTCAAAATTGCTGCTTGGAACGCACGATTTTGAAAATCTTTCGCGAACCAATGGAGAAAAAAGTACAGTTCGAACCATAGAAAGGATCGACGCCCGCGTAGATGGAGAGCTTATAAAAATAGATGTTGTTGGGAATAGCTTCCTCTGGAACATGGTCAGAAAAATCGTAACTGCTCTTTCCATGATAGGAAAAGAGGTACGTGATAACGACTGGCTGCTCCAGATGCTGAATCCGGAGATTTATGAAGAAGGAATCGAGCCTGCTCCTGCTTATGGATTGACCCTTCTGAAAGTGAATTATAACGAGAAAATAGACTGGATTGATGACAACTACTCTATCAGGAGAGCAGGTGAGCAGAACCAGAAACGCATCCTCAGGCACAGGGTTATGGCAGAAGTGCTGGAAGAACTGATCTCCCATGATTAAAAAATGCCTTTACAGGGATCCTTAATGTTTTGAATTTCATCTTGATTCTACTTTTTATTTCCCTTTTTTGATTTTACTTTTGCTTTGATTCTTCATTCCTTCTAATTTCTTACTTGATCCTTCATTCCCGTTTGCCATTCTCATTCTTCAATTCTTTCTGAAAAATAGTTATTGTCCGGGTAAGACTTCTATGTACTCTCTGGGCATAAATATCGAGAACCTTAAGCCCTGCCTTTTCTCCATATTCTGCTGCAGCTTTATCTGAGACTACAACTGCGATACCCCCGGGCTTAAGAACACGCTCGATCTCGTTAAGCGCACAGGAGTAAAGTTCTTCCAGGGACTCGGCAACAATTGCTGCCGATCTGCCGTAGGGTGGGTCAGTAACGACTGCGTTTATTGTCGCTTCCTTTAACGGAACCCTGCAGGCATCTCCTTCCATCAGGACATAATCCAGTTTAAAGGCCTCAAGGTTCATGAGAGCGCCCTTTACAAGTTTTTCCTGGGCATCGATTCCTATAACCCTTGCTCCCACAAGCCCGGCTTCAATAAGAATTCCTGCAGTGCCGCAAAAGGGATCCATAACGAGGTCTCCTGGTTTTATTCCCGACAGGTTTGCGAGGGCACGTGCAACTCTCGGCATAAGCACGCCAGGATGGAAAAATGGTTTATTTTGTGGAGTTCGGGCTTCATACGCACTTCTGTCAACAGAGGACAGGAGAGTTCCGAACACGGCTTTCTCACTCAGGATCACCCTGAATTCTACGTCCGGATTTTTCAGGTTTGCTCTGAAGCCTTTCCTGTAAATGCATCCTCCTACTTTCTGTTCCAGAAATTCACCCGGAAAATCCACATGGTGTTTGATTCGCTTTGCTCTGACCACAAAACTTTGCCCTTCCCTGATGTAGCCTGATGAATCAAAGGCTTCTGCAAGCTTAAGGATTGCATCCGGAGTATTTTCGGTAATCCCTACAACTTTCAGGATATGGTGGGTCATTGCCAGCCTGTCAGTTATTGGGCCTCGAAGGATTTTTTCCACATTCTCTTCTTTACCAGTTATTTCGACCACAAGGCACTGGTCAATAGTAGTATGGGGCCGGAAATCAAGTCCCTCGATTTTGAGACAGGCAAATACTTCGGCAGCGGGCAGTTCTTCATGTTCTCCAGAAAGTTCAAAAGCGTATAACATTGGTGATCCGTAATGGGTTGATAATTATAATTGGAAACGATATTCGTACTATAATGGTGAGGAAATAAATATAAAACTCCGTGCGTGAAACGTGAAAGTAGTTATTAAAAGTAACTGCGGTAGAGTATTAAAATTTTAAATTTCTGTAAAAAATATGAATATTTATATTCAAAGTTGTATCCTGAAAAGTGAAATTGGGAAATCTTAAAACTTTACCTTTTTGACTTTACATCTTGAAAACTTTAACTGAATGAATATCAATTAAAAAATATTCTTTCAGTTAAAGACCATTTCTCAGCTAAGGAATGATAAAAATATAACCTCAAATTTTCAGTTTGGGAATTGATCTATAATTCCATTTCTCTAAATAATCATTTTTAGCAACATAAATCCTTGATATTATATTTAAATCGTTTCTATGCAATAAAATAGTCTGGAATTTATCAACGAATTGTGACCGATTACTTGTGATCTTTTAGATAAATAGACGCAGGTAGGATTTCTAGAACATTATTCTGAGGACATATTTTTAAATTCGATTGTATATCCGCGAAAGTTATCTGTAACTCTTCCACAATTACCTGCAAAATCAGTAAGTTCTTCAATAACCTCTTTAGGAATACGGTTGATATCCTCTCCTACGTCAATGAAAATATGACCCCTGTAATTGGAACCTCCAGAAGTTATTTTATATTTAGCTATAGTTATTCCATAATCCGAAAGTAAAAATTTTGCGTATTTCAAAACAGAATCAAACAATAAAGTATTGTCCTCAGAATCTATCTCTATCATGTTCTCAATTACTCCTGTATAATTGTATATTTTATAATTTAAAGCCTGACAACTTCTAAAAGTAATTTTGCAGTTGAACGCAGTTCCTTTTCTTAACTTTCCTTAAAACATCCTTTCCAGAGCTTCCCTGCCAGTCATTCCGGGTTCGACCCCAAGTTCCTTGGCGAACTGGGTCACTTCAACGACCTGGGCTTTGAGCATGTCTTCAAAATTTTGTACGCCTTTTACCTTCGCTGCCGTGTCCCCAAGAGCCTCTGCAGCACTCACATTCAGGTATCCGCACATAAGAAAGCCTTTCTCTGCCCTTATAACCAGAAGAGGGTATTTTTGCATCTCAAAGCGGAGGCCAAGAGCACACCCATTTTCAAGCTGAATCTGTTCGATAAGCATGTTTTTCACAATAGCTTCAAGCCAGATTAACTTTTTGGACTCTGGTAAAAACGTGTAAAGATGCCTTTGAAAAATTCATAGGATTTCTTGGCTTCTACAATCTTTCCGGCAGCTTCTATCTTATTTTCCTCTTCTTTACTTTTATTTGCTGCTTCTTGCTCAATGCTTTCTTCTCTTTCCTGTAACCCGGCTTTATAGCTTTCATTTTCCGAAATCCAGAGAGTTATATTTTCTTCCGGACCGAAACTGCCTTTAAGCACTGTATGGTTATTTCCTGGTTCCTGACTCTTGTTATTCAGCCCTTCTGTCCGCTCTACATTGAAGTCTAAAGGCAAAGTGATCGTAATATTTGAGTTTGGAGTGCCCATAAGCCAGACATTCGTACCCTGATTAACCTCTTTCTCGAAAATATAATTTACACTCGCATAATTAGTAATTGATGAATCTTTTAAAACATTGCCCAGAGCTTCTTTTGAGAGATAGAAGTCAACATCCGTCACTTTAACGGGGTCTGAAGTGCCATTGAGTTTTACATCAGGTTTGGTTTTTAAGGCCTCTTTCGTTTGATCCCTGAGAAAGGTTTCCGCTTTCAGGATTTCCCATGCATTGACAAATTTATCCTTGTTTCCTGTTTGCAGGTCTATGAAACTCCTGAAAATAATAGATTCGTTTCCTGTAATTTGTTCTTGATATTCCCAGGTCATTCCATTCCTTTCCAGTGTAATGTTATTACTGGGTACAAAGGCAGCAGTACAGGGTTCTGCCAGAAAAACAGGCATAAAAAGGCTTAATAACAGAAAACCGGTTAAAAAAAGGTTGTATGCTTTCAAGGCGCTCAACTCGTGTCTTTTTCAATATTTGACTCCTTGTTAACCTTTACACTCTTTTTTTTCTTTATTCCCGGTTTTGTTTTCTCTTTATCTTCAATTCTATTTTCTTTTTCGGATTTTACTTTGTTGTAACCTCGCAGCCGTCATGGGTTATTATTATAGTATGTTCGGCCTGGGCTACAAGCCCGCCAGTACTTTCTAGAAGCACAGGATAGGCGTGAAGAATTCCTGCTTTTTCAAGCTGGAGTAATGCAAAATCCAGTCTGTCGGATTCGAGCCAGCGCTTTGCAAAAGGCAGCTCCCTGTATTCTTCTACCTGTTTCAGGACATTCCGGACTGCAGGCATACGGACCGGCTTTTTCCTTATAAGGCTGTATATCTCGGCCCAGTTCCCGTCATGGACAGTACCTGCTCCATCCGTTGCGAAAGGCTCGATTGCAAGCACGTCGCCTTCCTTTAGAATCGCTCCTCCTTCCACATGCCGGTTAGGAACAGCAGGATCATCATGAGCTTCGTACTCGGAAAGCCCATGGCCTGTCAGGTTTATTATCGGGTTAAGTCCGTAACTGCGAATGCTGTTCTCTATTGCAGCTCCAATTTCCCCTGTAGAAATTCCTGGCTTTGCAAGGTCAATGGCTACGGCAAGAGCTTCCTCGGCGGCTTTTAAGATATCAGAATTTCCTGACAGATCAACAGTCACAGCCGAGTCTGCAATATATCCGTCCACATGGACCCCTAGATCCAGCTTAACCATATCCTTTCCAAAAACGTCAGTATCTCCTATCTTTGGGGTTGCATGTGCAGCCTCTTGATTTCTTGAAATATTGCAGGGAAAAGCCGGTCTGCCTCCCAGCTCTATAGTCCGGTTTTCAACAAACTCTGCAACTTGAAGCAGAGGGTTTCCGACCCTAATCATTTCCACAGCTTCGGCCCTGACAGTTTTCAGGATCCTACCTGCTTCTCTGTATTTCTCAAGGATCTCTTGCTTATTGTGCACATTATCAGTCATGTTACCCCTTGTCAATGATTTTATTAGATCTTCTAATTCCTGAATAATTGATTGAGATTTTACTGAAACATATTTGAATTATTGATATTTTTACTGCAATTTTATGAGCAGGCTAATACAGTTAGATGAAATGTAATCGAAATATAACAGATCCTTTAAATTGTAAACCTGTTATACTACAAATCTCTTTTCCAGCCCTGTAAAATTCTGGTATCCATTTTCAGTGACCAGGACCATATCCTCGATTCGTATTCCTCCTATTCCAGGGTAGTACAGCCCAGGTTCGATAGTGATCACATTTCCTGCCTCAAGTAAAACTCCGTTTTCTCCTACACTTGGTAATTCATGTATATCAAGTCCAACTCCATGTCCTGTTGAATGAATAAACCCGACTTTTGCATCACTTCGGTAGGTATCGTATCCGTGCGCTTCGAAGAAGTCGCAAACGGCGTTATGAACATCAGATGCTTTTACTCCTGGCTTAACCATTTCAAACCCTTTTTTCTGGGCTGCAAGCACAGTTTCGTACATCTTTTTGAGCTCTTCCGAAACCTCTCCATGCAGGACTGTGCGTGTCATGTCCGCAAAATAACGTTTTTTCTTGCTTCGCGGGAAAATATCCAGGATAATTGGGGCATTTGCCCTCAGAGGGCCGTCCGTAGTTCCATGAGGATTTGCCGTGTCCTTGCCGCATGAAACAATAGTCTCTTCGGCCTCGCACCCATAGTCAAGAAGAGTATGATCTATAACCGAAAGCACTTTAGTCCCTGTCAGTACCTCCCCTGCGCGATAAAGAATTCCTTCTCTTTCTTCTGCTTCTGCTATTAAGGTTATAGCAGCTTCCATAGCCTTTTCTCCTGCCATCTGGGCATATTTTATGGCTTCAAGCTCTTCCGGCCTTTTCAGGCTCCTGATTTGTCGGAATGGACTTTTTATAGGCACTATTGAGAAGCCTGCTTCCGTGAGAAAGTTTGATTCAAATACTGGGAAATCGTAAGGTACTGCGACTTTTTTAATCTCTTTTCCTGCAAGCAGCTCGGATATGCAGGCTGCATAGGCGATAGACGGGTCTTTTTTCTCCTTTACCTTTTCCCTGTAGCCCAGATCCTGAGTTGTCTTTATTGTCAAAACTCTTGACTCTATTTCGGCTCTTCCTTTTTCCATATCCGAAATAAAGAGTACTTCTTCTCCGGCTGCTGTTTGCAGGTAAGCGAAATCGTCAGAAGCCAGGAAGCGAGTTACATAATAAATATCGGAATTATGAAGATTCCCTATCATAAGATAGGCATCGGTTCCTGCCTCTTCAAGGGTCTTTTTTATGCTGAACTCTGGTTCGGTCATGCAAGATAATTCTGGCTTTGTGCATAAAGGTCTTATTGTCAGGCCTTTTTTCCTTCCATTCGTAAGATGTCCTCTTTTAACTCATGGTTCAGAATAAGAAACTCTTCAAGCATCGCAAAATAACGGTTAAGAGAAGCTGTCATTTCATCCGAGAACCTGAGAAAACATGCATACTTTCTCCTTCCCAGCTCTTTTACCCAGGATTTATTCTCAGGTTCCACTTCCCGTAGCTCCCAGAGAATTTCTGTGGCACAGCCAAGGATTCTTCGAACGCTTGAGATCACTTCCTTTCGAATTTTTTCCTTTTTAAATTCCACGTAGTCCTTGGAAATATCCGGCTGAAACATTGCATTTCTATGAATCCAGTAATCATCGCGGTTGAGATAAGTTTCTACGATGTTTGAAATTTTGGGGAATAACTCCTTTAGGTCTAAACTTGATTCACCTTTTGATCCACCGGGATCTTTGTTGTCATATCTTAAGTTCTTGGGAATAGACGCATTTTCTGGAAAATGTACGGTCATTTCAATTTCTCTTTGAATCCATTCTGAGGTGAAGTTTTTGGTAGCTTCAATAAAGACGAGGGCTTCAATCTCCATTTTTCCCCTAGTAGCGTCCAGTCTTTCACATGTGCTGTTAATTTTTTTCCTAGAATCGTTCGGGATATCGGATTCAGTCTCTATTCTCGTGCCCTCCTTCCCTGTTAATTTTCTAATTTTTATGTATTTTCTCGCACATAATTTCCTTTTATATTATTCTCAGGATTATTTCCTAAGTCTCTAATATCCTCTCTATAGGTTTGGGACAAGCTTGAATAAGTGAGAGAAAAAATAGATTGAAGGGATAATATTGGAACTTAACTGATTTAATCTGATCAGTAGGAGTAGGTTAGATAAAAAAAGAATAGAAGAAGAATTGATAAGAGAGACAGAATAAACAATGGTAAATTTTTAAGAAATAATGAATAACGGTAAATTCCAAAGAAAAAACAAGTGAATGATTAAAACAAAAGTAAGCGTAAAGATTAGAAATTGCTGATATTGACTTCCAATCTTTTAAACTAAAATATAAAATGTTATTAATCTTTATATTCTTTAAAACAAATTAAATAATGTCCTAAATTTAAAAAAATAAAGCGCCCGGACCGGGATTCGAACCCGGGTCGGAGCCTCGACAGGGCTCCATGATAGGCCTCTACACTATCCGGACACTTTGGTCTCTTCTGCTACTGTTTTTCGCTCGCATTGCGAGCAAACCTTAAATGCTTTTTTAATATATAAATGTTCCCGTTGAAGCTTTTCGATTCTGGATACTGCTTTAGGTCCCGCCTCCCAGACTCGAACCGGGGACATCGCGGTGCCTGCGCGGAAATGTACGGGTAATTTTACCCGCACGAGCCGAACTACAGCCGCGCACTCTACCACTGAGTTAAGGCGGGACGATGTATGTTAATCCACTGCTACACTTCTTGAGTGCACCATCTCATATATGGTGATGATATATATGTTTTACGCTGGATGTGGACTATATGGGCACTTTTATAAAATATTTATGTATCTAAGTTCATTCCATAGCCTGTTTCATTCGTGATTCTGATAAGTTTTCAGGAGTGTTCTCATAGCTCGATACATAGTTACAATAATATTATGAAAAGAACCGGAAGGTTCTCCTCAAAAATATATATCTTATTTAGAAAGTGTTTAATTCTCCTTTAATTACCATCTCGGTAATCTTTGTCACATTGGAAAGCCAGTCATCCATAACAACTTCGGCTTCGGCTTTGACCTTCGCAAAAGAAGTGCCTTCTTTAGGAATAATCTGTGCACTTGCTACAAGTGGCTGGTCAATTGGTTTTCCGATCTGGGAAAGCAGCCTGATATAAACGTCCTGGACTTCAGGAACCTGCTTTACAATATCGCGTGCCATCTGGGTTGAAAGGAGGTTGTAGATCTTGCCTATGTGGTTAATCGGGTTCTTTCCGCTGGTAGCCTCCATACTCATAGGCCTGTTTGGCGTAATAAGTCCATTACAGCGGTTTCCACGCCCTACCGAGCCGTCGTCTCCCATTTCAGCTGAAGTGCCTGTAACTGTGAGGAAAACACATTTTGTTTTCAAATTATCTCCGGTGTTAATGCAGACCTTCACATCGCGCTCAGTATACCTGGGGGCGAGTTCTTCAACATATGTCTGCATTTCCTGGATCATATTTATATAGCTGTCAAAGTCGTCGATGTATCTTCCGATCATGCCGCTGCATATTGTAAGGGTTATATCCTCTCCATCCCTGAGCCCCATGACCTTCATATCTTCTCCGATTGCAGGCATGCGTGACTTAAGGTCTGTGAGCAGTTGCCTTTCGGTATTATATACGAGGTTTTCAAGCTCGGAAAATGGAGCGTGACCAACACCGAATGAGGTATCATTTGCAACTGGAACTCTGTCTCTTTTGAAGACATCTCTGAGGTCTGAAGACCCTGTTCCGAGTTTGCAGTCCATGATAACATCTCTTTCGAGATCCATATTTACAAGGGTATTCTTAAGATATTGTCTGGCAGCTTGTAGGGCCACAGAATCGATAGCAAGCTCGACCCCTTCGAACTCCTTTGTTGCCCTGCCTACTAGCAGAATATATATTGGCTGCAGGATTTCCCCGCCCCCGAATTTGGGACTGGATCTCCCGGCTACAATCTGGGTTTCGTCGGTATTATGGTGAAGTACGGCTCCACATTTGCTTATGTATTCCCTGCATAGTGCGCGACTTACAGCCTCGGCAAGTCCATCTGATATGCTGTCAGGATGCCCTATCCCTTTACGTTCTACAAGCTCTATCCGTTGCTTCTCAATAGGGGTTTGGAAGAGCTCCTCCACTTTGATATTCCGGGCCATTTGGATCCTCTTTTTTCAAAATCGATAATAGTTTTATTATTAAATGTTGATGTTATTGATTTACTATTTTTCGGTCAGTTGTATCATCAGTCTGCTATTCTTAGCACCCTGTTCTGATCAATTCTTCTGTTGCTATGACATTAATAATATTTATAACTCGAGAGCAAGTTTCTATTAAATTACTATGCCTATATAATTTTTCCTCTGCGTTCATTACTGGAAGTAATAATCCCTCTCAAAACAACTTCCTAAACACCGATTTTACCTTCAATATTAAACGCTTACTCCTGCCTCTCTTAATTAATTAACAATGAATTGGCTTTTTATCTATGACCCTGCCTTTCTTAAAGGAAAACTTCCATGAGATCTTACCGTGAAGTCTATATTAGACAAGAGTATTCTGGATAAATGTTTTTACTTGGATGAGCTTACCCGAGGAAATATTTCTCGGCAGATTACTAATAGAGGACATAACAGATGATTCGCGTTGCAATACCCAATAAAGGGCGCCTTTACGAACCCACAATCTCTATTTTCAAAGATGCAGGGCTCCCTGTCAGTGGAGGGGCTGAAAGTCGAAAGCTTTTCGCAAAAACTACAGATCCGGATATCCATATTCTCTTCGCCAGGGCCGCTGATATCCCTGAGTACGTACAGGACGGAGCTGCAGACGTTGGTATTACAGGCATAGATCTGATTACGGAAAGGGGAGCAAAGGTTGAAACCCTCTTGGACCTTAAATTCGGGAAAGCTAACCTTGTCCTGGCAGTCCCTGAGGATTCTGATTTCCAGAAAGCCCAGGATCTTGAAGGCCGAAAAATCGCAACTGAGTTTCCGGAAATTACAAGCCAGTACTTCAAAAAGCTTGGAGTTAACGTTGAGGTTATAAAGGTCAGTGGAGCCTGTGAAATGACTCCACACGTGGGGATTGCGGACGCAATCGTGGATATCTCAAGTTCCGGAACCACCCTGATGATAAACCATTTAAAAGCTATTGACACCGTTTTTTCTTCCACAGTCTACCTGATCGCAAATAAAGAAAGCCTCAAGACAAAGGAAAAAATTCTGGATATCAAAACTGCACTGGAAAGCGTGCTCAATGCAAAGCAGCGGCGTTATCTTATGATGAATGTCCCCGAGTCATCACTCCAGTCAGTAAAAGAGGTCCTTCCAGGAATGTCAGGCCCAACGGTTATGAAGGTCGAATCCAGTAAATTGCCCGGAGAAGACATTCTTGCAGTTCATGCGGTTGTGGATGCAGACCTGATTTTTACCATTGTAAATAAGTTGAAGAAAGTTGGTGCACGTGACGTTCTTGTCGTACCTATCGAAAGAATAATGCCCTGAAGAAAAATGACCTGAAAATGAGGCTTCAGGAAAGATAAATAAAAGAGAGTTCTCTAAGACGTGTCGGAGATGTGACTTTGGTTTTTGAAGTGATTCCTGCGGTGGATATGAGGGGCGGAAAATGCGTTCAGCTTGTTCAGGGAATACCTGGAAGTGAAATTGTATCCCTTGACGATCCTGTTGAAGTCTCCCTTGACTGGGTTAGAAAAGGGGCAAAGACCCTTCACCTGGTAGATCTGGACGGAGCAATTGAAGGAGAGCGCAAAAATGCCACTATAATTGAAAAAATAGTCAATGCATGCCGAGAAAAAGGGGTACGAATTCAGGTTGGAGGGGGCATTCGAAGCTTTGAGGATGCAGCTTCTTTGCTTGAGCTTGGGGTTTCGAGGGTGATTCTTGGAACTGCTGCTCTCCAGAACCCGGAACTTGTAAAACAGCTCTCCAGTGCCTTTGGAAAAGACAGTGTAACCGTTGCCCTGGATGCAAAAAACGGAAAAATATCAATAAAAGGCTGGACTGAGGAATGTGCACAAACTCCTGTAGAAATGGGCAGAAAGTTTGAAGAACTTGGTGCAGGTAGTCTGCTTTTTACAAATATAGACACTGAAGGACTTTTGCAGGGAATAAATCCTGCCCCTACAAAAGAACTTGTAGAGTCTGTCAGTATTCCTGTAATCGCATCCGGAGGAGTAAGTTCTCTGCAAGACCTGCAGGTTCTGAAGAATACCGGAGCAGCAGGAGTTGTAGTAGGCAGTGCTCTTTACACAGGCAGGTTCACACTTGAAGCTGCAATTGAAATAATCCTGCATGAATGAAATGAACCTTGTTTTTTGGCAGAGGTTTTGACATAATTTCGGCATAATGCGTAATTATACTCCTTCAATCTTCCGCAAAAGCATTGAGAAAGAATTAACAGGCAGCTAGATAGAAAGTATTTATAAATTTAAAGAGAATGTGGTGCTGTATGAGAACAGGCAAAATTTCCCGCAAGACAAAAGAGACTGATATCCAGCTTGAACTGAACCTTGATGGCTCAGGGATTGCCGATATCAATACAGGGATTGGGTTTTTTGACCATATGCTTACTTCTTTTGCAAGACATGCAGAATTTGACCTTAAGGTACATGCGGATGGTGACCTGTATGTCGATGAACATCACCTTGTGGAAGACACAGGAATAGTTCTCGGAAAAGTGCTTGCTGAGGCGCTAGGAGATATGGCAGGAATTGCTCGTTTTGGAGAAGCCAGAATTCCAATGGACGAAGCCCTTGCCGAGGTTGCCTTGGATGTAGGCGGGCGCAGTTACCTTGTCCTGAAAGCCGAATTTACAGCTCCTCAGGTGGGACAATTCAGCACCCAGCTTGTAAAACACTTCTTCGAAACACTTGCCTCAAATGCAAAAATTACTATCCATGCAAGTGTCTATGGTGATAACGACCATCATAAGATAGAGGCTCTCTTCAAGGCTTTTGCCTATGCTATGAAACGAGCTGTAAAAATTGAAGGTAAAGAAGTAAAGAGCACTAAAGGACTTCTCTAACGGCAGAGTTGCGGCTCTGCAGTGCGCTGCCCTTTTCGCTTCGCTCAAGAGGGCTGAATTATGGGCAAGAGAAACTGGTTTTTCGCTGCGTTCAAGTGGACTAAATTATCCAAATTCCTCCTCGCTCGATTTCCGCTTTGGGAGGAGAGAATCCGTTTCAATCTTAGAGCCTATCTGAATAGTCAATGATGACACTCTGTAAAGTTACAATAAGTCTATAATATCCTGCATCATTTCTGATTATAATAATGCCTTTAAAGATACAGCAAGGTCACAATTTTTTCAGGTGGGCTCTAAAAAGACAATTGCACTTGTATAAAATGGTCTAATTGTCTGGACATTTGTAGCTAAAGATATTAAGTTTTGAAGGGTTGAACACAATGTGTCCTTTAAGTAATTTTAAACAAGGATTCAAAAAAGAGGATAGATTAGATCCAATAATTGATAATGATTCTTATCTCATGAGAGATGAATTAGATATTAAGAGAGATGGTTTTTCTAGGGATAGAGATAGAATTGTATTTTCTACAGCGTTCAGAAGGTTACAACATAAAGCGCAGGTATTTTCTAATGAACGAAGTGACCATGTACGAACTCGTCTTACTCATACTTTAGAAGTAAGTGGAATTTCCAGAAGTTTAGCATGTTACTTGGGAGTTAATGAAAATTTAGCAGAAGCGATTGCACTTGGTCATGATATTGGACATACTCCTTTTGGCCACGAAGGAGAAAGGATACTTGATGACGTATTAAGTGGAAAAGATGATCTTGGGGAGCAACTTCCTGTAAAAATAAATTATGGCGGATTTAAACATAACTTCCATAGTGTACGTGTTTTAGATGTTGTCCAGAAGAAGTATGAAAATAAAAAAGGTCTGAATCTAAGTTGGCAGGTACTTGAAGGTATTTTGAAGCATACTAAAACGAAGCGTTGTAATAATGAATGCAGAGATTGTGGTAAATGTTGGGATATCAGACGTTTTGTAAGCGATGAGAGAGTAATTCCACGTTTATACTTAGATTTTCCTTTTTCCGTTACAATTGAAGGTCAAATTGTATGTATTGCAGATGAAATAGCTCAAAGAGAACATGACTTGGACGATGGATTTCGCAGCAGGACAATTAAGAACGATATTGGATTAGAAATAATTCATTACTGCGAGAAAATAATTAAAAAATATCATCAAATTAATAAAAAAGAATCTGAAGGTAACCAGGTAAAGAATCTAAAATTACTTGAGAATTTAGTTGAAAAACTCAAATTAAATAGAGCATCAAAAGACAGTTATTACAAAAAAGAAACTTTGATTAGAAACATTATTGATTATTTTATACACGATGTTTATTTTGAGGTTCAAAATCAAAAAGAAAATATTTTATGTGAGTATAATTTGCATGGAGATTTAATTCTTAAAAAAGAAGTTGTTAAATTTTCACCAATTGCGAGTGAACTTAATGAAAAATTAGAAAGTTTAATAAAAATTCAAATTCTCAATTCATGGGATGTTAACAAATTTGATGGCAGAGCAAACCATTTGATTAAACAATTGTTCAAAGCGTACTATAACAATCCCTTACAAATGATGCCTTATGGTTTTCCAGCATTAAAGAAAAAAATAGAAGAAAATAATGCATATTATAACATTATATTAGAGGAAGATAATTTTAATATTAAGGATATAGATTTTAAAAAAAGTAATAAAAGTGACATTCAATCTGTATTTTCTGTACTTAAACTCGAAAACATAGATAAATTAAATTTACCATCTGAGTTACAAAACACAAATTTAAAGGAACTGGCAGAAAAATATGATAAGTTATCTAAGTTAAATTTATCAGAATTGAAAGATGACCAAGACAAATTTATAAAATGTCTTTTTGAAAATAACTATGCTTTTCTTTCCACAATATCCGATTATATCGCAGGAATGTCGGATAATTTCGCTATAAAATCCTATGAAGAGTTATATTAACTTAGAGTCTATCCGAAAAGTGGTTATCTATTGTAACTTTTCAACATGCATGACTGATTTTTCGGATAGGCTTTTAGCCGATTCCATTGTTTAGATTTATATTTTTCATTTGTCATTGGCTCAAAAAGGCAACCCTACTTTTTTATTCAGGGAAGTATATTTCATAAATATAATTTGGGGGAATGGAATGAAAATTCTTTATGTTTATGCACACCCGGAACCAAAATCTTTTAACGGTGCTTTAAAGGATACAGCTCTTGCTGCCCTGCAGGAGAAAGGGCATGAAGTGAAGCTCTCAGATCTTTATGCAACGAATTTCAATCCTGTACTCAATGCAGGAGATTTTACCGAAAGAAAAAAACCGGATATTTTCAAGCCGTTTTTTGAAGCGATCCAGGCCTCCAAAACAGGGGCTTTTGCGCCTGATATTAAAGAGGAGATGGAAAAAGTAAAATGGGATAACCTTCTGATTTTCCAGTTTCCGATTTTTTTCACTTCCATGCCAGCTATAATGAAAGGCTGGATTGATCGCATTCTGGCTCCTGGGTTTGGATTTAATCCGGTTACTAACAATGTCTACGATACCGGACTCTTTAAAGGAAAATCCGTAATGCTTGTTACAACTACTGGAGCTCCGAAAGAAATGTATTCTGAGGGAGGAGCCCACGGAGACTTGAATAAGCATCTGGAGTCGATAACTCACTGCATTTTTGAATATATGGGAATGAAAGTGCTTCCATCTTATATCATTTACGAAGTGGGCAGCATATCCAGGGAAAAAGGAACTGAAATATTGGAAAATTACAGGCAGAGAGTATTTGAACTTTGAATAGGAAGGATAACATCTTTCTTTTTTTGAGAATTCAGAGCTGGTGAGCAGCCCAAACATTCTAACTACTTTTGTAATGTTTTCACCTATATTTTATAAAAACCTATATTAACCGTTATGTATGTTCAGACATATCACAAAAGTCCACATACAGATATGGATCTAAAGATTTGCTCTAAAGAGTTTATGAAGGGAATTTTTGAGGTAAAGTATGATAGATTTTTTTGAGTTTTATTTTTACGAGGATTGCCCCTATCAGGATGAAAGCGCAGAACTGCTAGGGCTTGAAGGCAGAGGAAAACTGAGGATAATTTCAAGAGAAAATGGAACTTGCGCCTGTGCCAGCGACCTGGCAGAATATTATGAAAGAAAAAATCTGAAAGCTTTGAATTTTCTTCGAGATGGGGAGCCTTTCAAGTCTGGGGATACGATTTTTGAAGCCGAAGGAGACCTTAAACTCCTGTTCAAGTTTTGGAGGGTTTCCCAGACATTTCTCTCCCTCATGTGCGCTATTGCCACAAAAACAGCATCTATGGTAAGCTCAGGCAGAAAGGCAAACCCTGACCTTATCATTGCAACAAGCCGAAAGACCCACCCCGGGTCCCGGATATTTGAGCTTAAAGCCGTCCGGGCAGGTGGAGGAGATATCCACCGAAACTCCCTGAGTGATTCCATCCAGATCAGCCAGAATCATCTGGATGTTGCCGGAAAACTGGGAAAACTCAGGTCTATGAAAAAGATAGAAATCGAGCCCAGAACGAAGGAAGAAGCATTTAAATACGCCAGAATATCGGATATCATGCTCCTTGACCACCTTTCTCCGGAAGAAGTTCAAGAACTCGGGCCTGAACTTAAGAAACTCAATCCGAAACTCGAACTTGCAGTCGGAGGAATCAAAGCGTCCAAAATTCCTGAATACGCTCCTCTTGTCGATATTATTGTCATAAGCGCTCCCTATTATGCAAATCCGCTTGACTTCACGACGAAAATAGAAAGGATATGAATCGAGGAAAAAAGAGAAACGGAAGGAGAATATCAAGGAGAAGAGATCTCTATCAAAAAACAGAGTTACGGAGGAAAGTAGAGGTATGGAAGAGTACAGTGTAGTAGCAGCCCTCATAAACGAACTCAGGCAGAATCTCGGGTCTGCCCTTGAAGAAATAAAAGCCGAAGATGTCCGCATAGGCCTTGCCTACACCGGAGTCCTGATTTCCGGAAATTACGGAGGTGTTGCTTGCACTCCGCTTTACGAATTTTCCGGTTGTCCTGCTCTGGGTTTTACGGAAACCATAAAAGGCAAAACTGCGGATAAAATGCTTGAACTTGCCCTGTCCGAAAATCCACTTGAAGCCGCGGTCGGGATTGCAACCGTAAATGCGCTTTCCCAAATGTTGAGAGAGCTTGAACCTGAGAACTTTACTATATCAAACGTAGATGTCCTTGATCTTATAAAACCCGAGGATCGGGTTGCAATGGTAGGCTATTTTGGTCCCCTTGTCCCGAAGATCCTGAAAATAACCGAGAAATTCACGGTCCTCGAAAAGCGTGAAATCGAATCTCCTGAAACCCGGACTCTATCTTCGGAAAAAGCCAGAGAAGTCCTCCCTCAATCGGATGTGATAATTATCAGTGCGAGTACTCTTGCCAACAGGACTTTTGACGAGCTCCTTTCCCTCCGGGGTACAGCAAGGGAAGTTGTCCTGCTTGGCCCAAGCGCCCCTCTTTATCCTGCACCGTTTTTCGCGAGAGGAATTACTGCATTAATGGGAACCAGAATTCTTGATCCTATGACTATGCTTACTTTGGTAAGTGAAGCAGGAGGAACAAAAAAATTGCATCAGTGCTGCGGAGCAAAGGTTGCGTTTAGAAGAAGCGAATAAAAAGAAAAGGAATTATTCTTGAGGGAAAAAAGGTATAAGTAGCCTGAAAAATCTTTGGAAATCTCTGGCAAAGTAAAGCTTAAAAAATAACTGTGAGCGCTTAATGATCAGCAACGATAAAAGCCCTAAGGTAACCATTATTGAAATCAAGCCTGGAGTTTGATTGGTTGTCTTGTTGTCAACCGTTTCCTCTTCGTTATCCAATACGTTGGTTTATTATAAGCATCGTTCGTCGAGTGGCTATGGATCCGGAATTATTTTTGACTTCCTCGAAGATCTGAAGGTCATAGTCCGGTAGGTCATAGCCCGGTAACGGAAGATCCTCCTCATCCGGTTCCCATATAAAAACCACAGGTACCTCCCTTATACCTTCCTGCGGTTTGCAGTAACTATCAATTTTCTGATAAATCTCGTCAATTCTTGAGTCATCTACTTCTTCTATGCAGTAATTTATGGGAAAACTACTACATTTTCTGGCTTGCTCTCTAGCATCTTCTGACCTGTTTCTCTCCGCAAGGCTAACCCTCTGAGAGAATACGGGTATATACTCACGATTATGAATAAAAAAGGCCTTATAAGAATTAGAGATAATATTGACGCTTATCAAGGGGAGTGATTAACGTGGTGCAGAATGAGCAATTGTATGATAAGATCAAGGAAGCTGTTAACGCTATTCCGATGAAGATTGGCTTTGAGAACATAGATGGAATTTCTGAGTATGTTACAAAGCGCGTTTTAGTTGGATATGCACTTGTCCAGTATACAGTACAAGAAAAGGATTTAGGCAACAGGGAATTTACGAAGGTATTTGTTAAATCAAATCCAGTATATCAAGATGGCTCAGGTAGTGGTATTTACGGTGTTGACACTTATATCGGGAATGAGGAGACTGTAATTGGTATTGTGCCGGCTACAGGTTCAACGTATGGAATTTTTGGGTTAATGCCTCTTGATGACATATCACTCGAGCAAGTCGCTTCACTTTCGTTTAGTCACTTTGGCAAAGACAAGTTTTTAGGATTCGAATATGAGGGTGTTGAACATCCCAACTGGATTAGTATGCTTCGTGAAAAGTGGATAGAGAAAGTATATGATAATGAAAAGGATCGTGAGCTGTGGGGTTAACTACGAGGATAAGGGACAAAAAGTCAAAGAAATTTAATTCGGGGGCTTAGAAATTAAGCAAGCCTCCTATCTTGCTTTCGTTATCGATGGAATTAAGATGCGAAGGGAATCAGCAGTTCTGGAGATACGCCACATAAAGGTGATAATGTAATCTCTACATGGGATTTACAAAATAATCTACAGTGCCAGATGTAATTGGAATTTACTCAACGTTTAACTTTTTCTTTGCCTGCTGTTTTATCGTGCATTGAACTTTTAACTGGTTTTGAATCTGCGAAATCATTTCAGGATACAACAGTCATATTGTATGGGTGAAATAGTGAGAAAGGCGCTGATTATACTGATAGTATTGCTTGGCGTGTTCCTTGCAATAGGATGTGCGGGAAATAAACCTGTAACTCCAAATGAAACAGGAACCCCAGAAAAGGCTGTAACTCCTGCTCAAGCAGTTACTCCAGCTGGAGAAAAAGCAACTGAAAGGCAGATTGCAACTGAAATGCATAATGTGACCGAGAAATCGAAGACAAAGGAATATACACTTAAAGAACTGGCAGAATACAACGGTGAAAATGGGAAGGCATACGTTGCCTATCAAGGCCAGGTCTATGATGTTTCTGACAATGATATTTGGATAAATGGTAGTCATAAAGGATGCAAAGCTGGGACAGACCTTACGGGAAAAATGGACAAAACACCACACGGGGCTAAGATATTAAAGGGTTATCCTGTCATCGGGACTTTGAAGAAATAACATAACTTTGCAATCTAAGGTTAACTAGGGTTCTCTAAAACTCACAATCAAACTGAAGCTTATTTCTATTTTTTTCCCATAATTAAGGTGAATAATGATTTCCAAAAGTATATTTTATTTCCTATTTAAACTTAGATTTAGGTCATAAATGAGGGATAATTGTAAATTACGGAATTCGACAAAGAAATAGCTACAAGTCTTCTCTGAGTGAAGAAATAAAGACAAGGCTATATTTTTACTAATATTAATTGAACTCGTAAAATGAGGGGTATGGGGCAGTAAAATTAAAAATTAAGGCTTATCAGTTACCTAAATGGACTATAACTGATTAACATACTGCATTTTTATTAACGAAGCAACAAGAATTTATTTAAGCCATTAAATAGGCTTTATTGGCTCTTAAATGATTTATATATTTGGGGGTCGTATAAAAATATATATAAAACGATGTAGAAAAAAACGAGATTTGGGGGTACAAAATGTATGTTTGGGGAGAATGAAAAAAACTTGTCCAAACAAAAGGATTTCTGGATAGAGTTTTTCGCAGGTAGGAGAGACGGTGGCCACAGATCTTCGGCTGAAGAATTTCTATCTATGGAAGCAAGAGAAAAACTGTTTCATCTGGATGGGGGCAAAACCCTGCTTGACTTTGGATGCGGTGCAGGCGAACTCCTAGTTTACTACGCGCCGGAATATGAAAAGATGATAGGAGTTGATTTCTCAGCATCCATGCTTGACGAAGCAAGCAAAAGAATCAGGGAAAGAAAATGTAGGAATATATCGTTAATCCAGGCTGATGACAAAACTGTCTGGAATAAACTTGAATGCTCCTTTGATCGAATAACCGCAGCTGGGGTGATTCAGTATTTGACATTGCAAGAAATTGATAACTTTATCTTTAATGCATCAAGTTGTCTTAATAAAGGGGGTAAAATAGTGCTGTTCGACATACTGGATCCCAGATTATACCCATTGTGGAAAATAGGACTGTTCTCACAGGATGCAAGCTTCTGGAATATTTTACGCAAAATCGGTTTTGAGTTTAAGGTTGTATTAGCGGCAAGCTTGAATAACCGCCCAAGAGACATTCTCGGGTTTGCCCACAACCCAAACGCAATTAAAAAAGTAGCTGATAAATATAGCTTTGAAACTACTTTTGTAAAATCAATGTATTATGAGTACAAGTATCATGCAATAATAGAGCAGACTAAAGGATGAAAAACCTCAAGATAAAAGTCTTAAAAAAGGATTATAATAGCTAAATCACTACCTTAATTTTCCCAATCAGACAAATAATGAAGTCACACTACTCATCTTCGGATTTCATATTGCTGATCGTGTACCGTCAAAAGTTTTTCTTCAATCAATCTCCACAGTCCTCATCACCGGCATCAAACACTTATTTTTTCCTTTAAATAAAAATCAAGGGAAAGATTGAATAATAAATGAGGGAACTGTATCTAAAAATAAGCATAAGGAGCAGAAAATAAATCCTTAACCTTTAACCAAGTGTACTATATTTCGACTACTTATATATTTAGTTTAAATGTGTCTTCACTGTCATCCGTGTTATCAGTTACTGTTAATTGGACTTTATGTAGCTTACAGTTTGTGTATATATGACTTGGATTTTCACTTGTAGACGACTTACCATCTCCAAAAGTCCATAAATATTCGTCTCCCTCACTACCTGCAGAAGAACATTTTATTGTGTAAGTACACCCAGAAGTCTTAGCAATCTTAGATGTAATACTACAAGAAGCAGCAGCATTTGCTTCTGCGTTTACCGCTGCAGCTGTCAATGATACTACAAAAAGGACTGCTAACAAAATAGCCAGTCTCTTTTTTATTGTTGATTTCCACATTTGTCTACACTTCCTATTTTTATTCGATTTGATACAACTTTAAAGCCCTTGTTCTCAACCCACTTTCCACTGGTAGAGGTTCACTCTGAGAGTATCGTTTTACCATGAGCCATCCAACTTTATTTTTGCATGAATTTATTTATTGGTAAACATAGTCTTCATATCAGATGCTGATTTTACATACCAGTGAAAATGATTCCAAATTGTACCAATAAAACATTATTATTGAGGAAATATAATATATGTAGAATTATAAATTAGGAACCTATAAAAAGTAACAATAGGTGTGGTCTAGCCTGGTTTTAGAAAATATCCACTACTAATGGAGTTTTTAATAATCTCCTACTATTTTTCCGGGATCTCGCAAAATAACTGTCTATTAGTCAATATGACATTAGATTAAAGTTCAAATCTTCGTATACAATACTGAGCAAACAAGTGAGTAAAGATGATAGCTGTATAGAAATTAGACAGCTACTATAATTTGAAAACTTCATAATTATTATTAAGAATAAAGTTTGATATCCTCATACATGAAAAAACAGTGAAAACTTGTGCTATTTTAATATAAATTTATATTAAAATAAAAACTTCGTACACAAATTATCAAGTTAAACTTTAATTAATATAATTATTTAATCAATATAATTAAGTTATTTATATATAAACTTAAATAAATTTATTTAAGAACGCTGAAAATAATTCTCTGAAAAATATAAGTATGGATCTGAAAGTCTCAAAATTAATACTTTAAAAAAGATCAGAAAATTCTAAAAGTTCTTTAAATTATAGTCAGGAAAGTAGGAGGGCATTTGCCTCCTACTTAAGTTATTTCTTCGTTTTCTCCTGTGATTAGAGATGGAGGGCAGTACAAAATTTACTTCCTCGCTTTTATCTTCTCAAAGAGCTGCTTCAAGGTGTCTTCATTGCTCTTCGTAAATTCGAAAGGCGAAGTCGTAAAAGGTTCGAAGTGAACTGCTACGTCATCAAGCCTGTAGAAAGTTCCATCACATTCCATGGCGTCAATGACTCCCGGAAGTACAACATCCGAAGCAGCTGTGCTTGGGCATGGAGCGATATCCAGACAAACCATGGGGATTTCGGCAAGATAGGAAGCACAGTCTGCAGGGATATGACACACAAGGTCAGCACACATCACGAGGGCTGCATCCACGTCTTTTTCTCGAAGTACATCCACGGTTGTAAATTCTCCTGGGTTGTAGCGCGGGAGTCCGCGAGTGAAATCAAGCCCGAAGGGGTAGCCGTACATGTAAGAGGCTACCTGGTTAAAACCTGCTACATTGCAGTGACCTCGAAGAGCTCCAAGGGTGAACTTAGCAAAGTTATTAAGTTCCTTTACAAAATTCATGGCAATTTCGGCATTCCTGTGTTTTCCGATTGAAGACGAAAGCCCGAGACCCACTGACACGGCTCCGAAAGTGCAGTTCTTCATCATATCGAGCATCTCTTCCATAACAGGAATGGGAACTCCTGTGATCTCTTCTACCGATGGATGGGGAGTTTTTCCGTGAAGCAGGGTCATAAGTGCACTGATCAGTTCGTAGTCCGAGCCGGGTTTGAGCTGCACATGCAGGTCGGAAGCTTCAGCTGTTGGAGTTTTTCTTGGGTCTACAGTGATAACTGTCCTGTCGAAACGCCCGCGCTTTGTCCAGTAACCTCTTGGGAAAACTGCATATCTTGACATCTGTCTCGGCATGGATTCAAGAGGATTGGTTCCCCAGTAGACTAAAAGGTCAGCCCTGTTTTTCTTCTGCCCTTCCGTTGCACCGACTTTTCCGGATTCCTGGATTCCCATAGCTGTTGGCCCGTGGCAGATAGTAGCATTGGAGTCAACAATTGCACCAAGGTATTCCCCTATCTTAAGCCCTATTTCATGTGCTTCACAGGAGGTTTCACTGCCCATGAAAAGCAGGGGACGCTTTGCCGAAACAAGGATATCGGCAGCTCTTTCAAGAGCTTCATCCCAGGCTGCGGGGGTCAGTTTTCCTTCGCTCTTTATGAGAGGCTGCCTGAGCCTGTGGGAACTTACAACTTCCTTAAATTTGGCGTTTCCCATCTTACATGCATTTTTTGCTTCAATCTTCCCGTCTCCGAATTCAACCTGGATGTCATCACAGGACGCCCCACAGACCGGACAGACTATGTTTTTGTAAATCATGCTTACTGCCCTCCGATATATACTTTCAACACCACATCTTCGGCGCTAAGAACCTCTTCTTCAGTAGGCTCAATCGTTACCGGGGCGCCCTTATAGAGGGGAGAGCCCGTAGAAAGGGTATCAGGATCAATGATAACATTCGACCAGATGGCCCTTGGCATGAACACTTGCCCTGGCTGGACTGAATCCGTACATTTCGTATAAACTGCAATCGAATGTTTTCCGTTCCGGCTTGTTACTTTTACTTTCTCAGGGCAACAGAGTGCTGCAAAATCTACAGGAGAAATCCAGCATGATGCACACTCCGTGATGTAATCGTCCGTGAACTTATCCCCGCCTTTGGCAAGCCTGCCTTCATTAATCGTACTTCCTGTAATGAGTATTACTTCCATGCTTCTCACCTCAGAGTTCCGGGTTTGCATCTGCAACCACGTAAAGCGCTCCTTTTGCCCGCTTGCTGATCGCATAATCCCCTGTGAATTTCTTGAAGTCGCCTATCAGCTCAACCTCACCACATTTGACACTATTTTCCATAGAAGCAAATTCAAAACCTGGAGAGAAGCGCTCGATTTTGCCTCCTATGACTATGGTACCTCCTGCCATTTCAGCGCCTACTGCACGAAGAGCTCCTCCTTTTACGAAGATGAGCCCACCGTTCTGGCGGATTCCGCAGAAGCTTTCAACATTGCCTTCTACTATGATTTCGCCGCCGTCCATGCCGCCTCCGAGCTGGTGGCGTGCTGAGCCTTCGATGACAATGCGTCCGCCTTTCATGCCGTGCCATTTTCCTCTGTAAGCACAGCCCACATGGTCTCCGGCATTGCCTTTAATGTGCAGAAGTCCGCCTGTCATTTCCATGCCTGCCCAGGAATCAGCATCTCCGCAAACGACAATCTCGCCTCCTTTCATCTCGGTGCCTACGTGCATGCCAGCAGAACCTTCAATCTCGATTTTTCCTGCACTCATGCCTTCCCCAATCCTTTTAATCCGCATTGCGTCACCTTTTATGCGGATCAGGGTCTCAGCTGCAGAACTGCCTCCGTTGCCTATTACTTCAAAAAACTCGGAGAGAGGATAGGTCTTTGGTCCCTGCCAGACTTCCAGGTTTCCGATTTCTTCGGCTTTTTTGCCTGCAAAAGCATCAGGAGTTATAACGTCAGCTTCCACTTTGATGTCAATCTCTTTTTTAGGAATAAGCACCACTTCTGCCATTTCTCCAGCACTTTCGCCGGTAAATGAGCCAGGCTTTATAACTACCTCGAGTTTACTCTCAATTTCATTTTTATTAATAAGTACTCCCTCTGTCATTGCTTCACCTCTCACCGTTAACCTTTATGGGAGTCGGGTTTGCCAGATACTTCTCTGGAGTCGGATAGTTGGCAAAGCCCAGGGTGTAATACCTGAACCACTCTTTCACGTCAACCAGCATCTCCTTTTCCCGCTCGTTTTCTACGTGCACTTCAGAATAGTAAGTCCGCTTCTCAGGCAAGGAAACAATTTCCCCTTTAACAGACACGATTTCGCCGTCCTTAACGGTATATTCTGCCTTCCTGAAGGCCTGGAGGAGAGCCTCGTAGTTGTTTGGATCAAGCTGCTGTGGGTTTATATTGTAAACAGTAACGTCTCCATCAGCGCCCACGCCAAGAGAACCTTTCCTGTGCGCCATGCCTATTGTCCGGGCAGGGTTAGCTCTAGTCAGAATTGCAAGATCATATAGGGAAAGTTCCCGGTTTATACCTCCGAGTTCACTCCTGTCGTTTGCCCACTTGTGACACTCACTGAAGGTCTGCTTTCTGAAAGCCTCGGACATGATCCAGGTCATAACCTCAGGATATTTCGTAAATGGCCCACCATTGGGGCTGTCCGTGGTCATAATTGTCTTCCAGGGGTCATTGATCAGCAGGAGGCATTCAAGGCCCATTGCCCACTGCAGGCTGTGTACCGGGTTGGATTTGAGGTAAGTGAAGGGAATGACACCTGACCCACCTTCCATCTCAACGTCAGTATTTGACCACTTGTTTCCTGTAAGCTTGTACATATCCTGAATGGCAGGTCCATCTCCTGTCATAACTGTGGCTTCTCCGAAGGGCGTGCAGCCACTGTCGATTACTACATGGTCTTTGTTGTTGATGTAGGCTGCAATATCTTTTACTCCAGATTCACAGTCTCCCCAGGTAGTGCCTGCAAAGCTGTTGAACATCATGTGGGCGAGGTATACGGAACAGTCCCTTGTAGAATCCATTTTGGTTTCAGCCCATTCTACATCCATGTTCTGCCTGGGCTTTACGCCGTCGAGGATTTTGAGGGAGTCTTCAGTAATTGTAAAGCAGCCAGGATGTCCCAGGTTATTTGCATGCAGGTGAAGAGGTACAGGCATACCGAGAAGTTCATTGATCTCACTAAGCCCTTTTATAGTCTCCCGTGGGGTAATCTCGAAATGGATGTTGGCTTCATCAAGAGAGTGTACGTTTTTACCCCAGCCCCAGTTTTCTACGCCTGCAGGGTTGACACACTTAATTCCATAGGACTTGTGAGTTTTCATCATCCAGGCTACATAAGCAGCAGCCTTTTCTATGTCTCCATCCCGGAGATAGCGCATCAAAAAGAAGTTGTTTCCAAGTATCAGGTACCCTCCCATATCAAGAAGCGGAGTAGCACGCATCTCTTCATGGGTATGGCGAGCTTCAAGAGGGGGAATTGCAGCTTCAAAAACAGTTGTGTAACCCATTGCTGCGTAATCGTATCCCTGTTTGTATACCGAAGGGACAGTGTAACCTGAGCCGGAATGAGTAAGTTCAGTCTTCTGGAGAGTTGCCTTATAATGGTCTTCTGGACGCATCGACCTGCCGGCGTTAACCTTTGCACCTGCAACGTGAGAGTGAGAGTCTACTCCTCCGGGCATTACTGTCATACCGGAGGCATCAATAACCTTTGCGTTTTTCAATTCGGCTGCAGAAAGCTCTCTTACAACTTTTCCGTCTTTGATAAAGACATCCATTATTTCCCCATTTACTTCATTGAGGGGATCAAAGACGTATCCGTTCTTGATTGCAATTGTTCCTGCCATTTATTCCACCTCTTTTTTTACAAGACGGATCGCATCAACAGGGCAGATAAGGGCGCACGTACCGTCTCCGCCACAGCGTTCCTGGTCTATGACTGTAATTCTCCCGTTTTTAACTCCAAGAAGAGCTTTCTCGTCCATGTTGTTCAGGTGCCCTGCAGCAAGTTCGCGGTCAGAAAGGGCATTCACCGGACAGACAATCACACAGTTTCCACAGCCCAGACATGCATCTTCATCGGTTTCCAGGCGAGTGCGGAGCAGAGCTTCCGGAGCGGAGGCTTCAAGCAGCTTTTTCTCAAGCAAACCCTTTTTCTCCACATCCGGGAGAATTGCAGTTTTTCTGACATCAATAGCATCAACAGGGCAGGCAACCGCACAGGCCCCACAGTAAATGCAGGCATCCGGGCGGTGAGTTATCTTCTCGACTCTTTCTCCGGGCTTAGCTCTTTTGTTAAAAATGGCATTTGCGGGACAGACATCAATACAGGTATGACAGGTCTGGCAGACATCCTCATCCCTGGTCCAGCGTCCTTCAAAGGGTTTTTCCACGGAAATTGCCTGCGTTGGACAGAGGGCTGCACACCAGCCGCAGTGCACACAGCACTCGGTATCAATATTAGTCTTTCCGACAAGTTTCAGTTTTCCGTCCGTTGAAATTTCACGAGTAACCTCAATACAGCCTTGCGGGCAGATATCCTCACAAAGCCCACAGTGGACACAGCTTTCATTTACTGACGTTGGCTTCATGGCCCTGAAAAGATAGGACATGTCAGTGAGGGTTTTTCCTTCCTGCTTCATTTCAAGAGCACCTGTGGGGCAAACTTTTGCACAAATTCCACAGACAAGGCAGGCTTCACTGTCTTTTATTTCCAGAAAATCAGCGTCCAACAAGCCTCTTGTTATAGCTCCCACGGCTCCCACAGCAAGGTTACCTTTAGGGCATGCCTGAACACAGGTCCCGCAGCCGATGCATTTTTCGGGGGAATAAATCAGCTGCTTGTCTTTTTTTTCGGCAAAGACAGACAATCGCATATTATCTTCCATTTTGCTTACCTCTCAACGTTATTCTGTGCATCCACCGCACAGTAGTTCATCATCATGCTGAATGAACATTTCACCACATTTTTTACAGCACTGTATCCGCTTTTTATTTCTAACCGGAACTTCTAAGTCCACAAATTTCCAGGAATACACCTTTTCTCCTGCAGCCAGAAGGATGGGTACAATCTCCAGGTGAGAAAATTTTTCAGTATTAAGGAACCAGGCGTGGAGTTTGGGATAGTCCTTTGTCTTCTCTGAGTCGAGAAGTATTCGGATCCCTTTTATGCTGGAAGCGCCTTCAGGCGCCTGCTTGTTTACCGTGACCGCCATCTTTCCCCAATTCATGATCTTTAACCCGTTGTTTCCGATAGTAGCTCCGGCAAGGATCTGGAATGGGTCAGGCATGCAGCTTTTCGTTTCGCAGGTCACAAATATGCGTTCCCCGTCCTGGGCATCAAGCTCCCTCCTGGCAATATTGAGCATCTGAATGCCGATTAATGCCCCGGAGGTAAGGAAGCCGTGAAAGGGGACAACTTTTTCAATCTGCGATAGTAGCTCAGGGTCCTTTACCTGCTTCAAAATTGTCTCCATCTGAGATTTTTCTTCTTCTGAATTTTTACGCAATGTGTACACCACCGTGGGGTTCACCGTTATGTTTAAATAAACATAACGCTAAAGGTATCGAGTACAGATAGGATTAATGTAATACAGCCGGGTTATTTGGAGGAACTATATTCTTAGGATTTACGCGGTTGAAATGTAAAATCAATAGCACTAGATTTTTGACTGTCTAAAATGCTTATTGAACTGCGACATTTATTGTATTTGATTTTTGTATCTCAAGTGCATAAGTCCTAATTATGTAAATTCCAACATAACGCAGAAGGATACACTGTATTTATAAGTAACTTTTTTTACAGGAGTTTATTGATTTATAACCTGAAACAGGGGTAAACCTTCTATATAAGTGATAGAATTCCTCGTAATTGGCCGGACACAGAAAAAAAACACCAGCCAGAACTCTACAGCTTCCAGATATGTTACGTTCAACATATCTGTAAATACTGAACAGAACTATTGCACTCAAAATATATAAACAGGTATTTTATAAAATTGTCGATGAAAAGGACTTTTCCTTCAAAAATGGAGCAATCTCAAAACTTTTAATTATAACTGGCAGTCCCCCATAAGAAATACGAACATATTTTTATCCTGAGAAAGCCTACTTGGAATCTTCAGGCTTCTTCTGTCCTGCGCTTCGGCCTAGGCGGAACAGTCTCGTTTTTGATCGATCTAAATAATTAATCTCAGAAAGGGCGCTCCTCGTGAAGTATCGATCGCGAACTTCCCTACCGACTGGAGTCCTTCCTGAAAAAATACTTGAATATTTCAGGGCTGCTAAATTCAAAAATATCAAGGATCTCTACCTGAAATATATCATGGAACTTCAGGAAAAGAATATCTCATTTCGGAAACGGTCGCCTATAACTATAAATAATATTATTTAATCTGCGGGGAAATATAAGCCTGACAGGAATGTAGAAATAAAATGGAAACAGGACTATAGGCAGGAATCAATATTTACAGGCTCTCTGAGGCACGAAATAAAAAGACAGAAATGGGAGGTAAAGGATGAGCGTAAAGGAAGAGGTTTACGAGCAGATAATAGCAATACTTAAAGATGCAAAATTTCCCATAAACACGATGGATGAATTGATTGCTGCCCTACCTGAGGGGCTAGACACCACGTGCATAATAGGTGACGTTGAAGTTACTGCAAGAGAGGCGGAAAGCCTGATTACTGAAAAGGATTTCCCGTTCAAAGATTCAAAACATGTGGCAGATCTACTGATTGAAAGAGCTGGACTGTAATTTTACTTGTCAAATCCAATAAAGGCAAAAAGTAAGGATAATGGAACAAAATTTACAGAAAAAAGCTTAAATTTAATCATAAAAAGAAAACGGAGTTTGTCCTTTCTTTTTTCATCCTTCTGCATGTTTTACAATAACTCTTTGTTCAGCAATGACATTGCTTCTTTTGGTGTCAATAACCTTAAGGGTAACTTCAGAACCCACCTTGAAGCCGTAGTTGTCAGAGGTATTATAGTCTCCATCCACACTAACTTTTACGCTGGATTTAGTGGCCCCTACTGCACTATCCTGCCCGCAGAGAACAAGCCTTTCCCCAACATCCCATGAGCCCTCTTCAATAGTGGCTTTGTTGTTAACAACATAGCATGTGGAATTTTTTCCTCCTCGGGTTAAATCCAGATAAAAGACTGAGAGATTTCCAGTAAGAGAACCCTGGCCAAAAACAGGCCTGTAGGAATTTCCATATCCGGAAATCCTTATCGAGATAGAGTCTAATGGAAGAGAATCTCCTCCCTCATGAATAAGGACAATCCTGTTTTCTTCACACCTAGCTCTATCAGCTGTCGGCCCAACTCCATAAAGTCCTCCCTCGCATGATTCAAGTGAAATTTTTGCCATCAGCGGTTGAGAACTTTTGCCTTCTTCGGCAATATTAGAAAAACTGATAGCAATAATACTTGCGAGTACGACCAGAATAAGCAACATAAGAAGGGAACCTATTATCGGAGTTACGGCTTCTGATGTCAATCTAAATGAAAAGAAATGTTTAGCTTGGATTTTTCCCCAGGCTTTCATCAATAAGGAAATATACCTAAACTGTCATAAATAATTTATCGACTTCTAAAAAGAGTTGTTATGCGGAATAAAATCTGGAGGAAAATATCCTCAGAAGGTCATTTTCTTTTCCGCTGTTTCTTCTCATATTCTTTTTCGAGGTCAAGAATTCCTTTAACAGCCTCAAGTTCCTTTCTGCTTTTGGCATAATGTAAAAGTACAAGGCCAACTCCGCAGAGCAAGGCTATAACTACGGCTGAGAATAGCAGGGGCGCTGACTGGGTATAATATTTAACCTGAATAGCTTCTTCCCGATTTCCCAGCTTCGAGGAGATCCACAGGAGAGTTTGCCTTCCTTTTTCGTCATAGGTTATACTAGAAGGCTCAGGCCTTGCTATCCCAAATACCCTGCTGCCAGTAACATATCCTTCTGGAAGTACTACACGGATGTATTCGGAATCAGGTTTAATAAATGTAAAACTCTGATCTCCCGAACTCTGGAGAGTATATGCAACAAAACCCGTAACAGGCTCCTTGAACTCCAGGTTTATAACTTTCACACCCTGGATCACTTCCTGATTTAGGGTATAATTAATAGCCGAAGTTTCATTTCTTCTCGAAAGCTCCTCAAAAGTTTGTGGGCTCGGTGTAGTCTCGTTTGCCGGGTTCACAAGCAATACAAAATTTTGAATAGGACTCTCCTCTGAACCGCCACCCAGGATGTCGGGAGGATAGATCTCAAGCTTGCTAGTATTTACTACGATGTTGACAACCTGTACTTTTTTGTCATTTTCCAGCAAATAATATGTGGTGGTATTTGCAAGCGTTTGATTGCTTGATTCGTTCAGAAAAATGTCGAATTCATAATTAGAAATATTGCCAGGCTTATCTACGACAATTTCTTTTTTTTGATCCATACAGCCCGATACGAGGACCACCAGCAGGGCAAGGAGCATAAACACAATTTTCGTTCTCATTTTCACAGACAAATTCTCCCTCGAGCTTGAAGAAATCTCTTTTCAACTTGCGGTAGTTTACTCTCTCTTGAGGTAAAGCCTATACAGGGGCTGGAACAGGTCGACATTATCTTATGATTCCTCTTCTTAATAAACAACACGGATAGACATCTCTAAGAAATATGACTAAAAGCTCAATTTCTCAAATAAAAAGAGTAAGTTCTAGGTGACAAACTTCAGATATTGAGCTCTCCGGAAGAATTCAGGAATTTGGCTCTGTAGAAATCCTCTGAAATAAAGAATTTTCATTAATTTGAATTGAATAGCTTGACCTGTTTTTACTTCCTTATTTTCAGCCTATTGTAGCTGATTTAGATAGGTTTTCTACAGAGCCAGGAATTTATTTTTAATTCTCTTCACTTTCACCATTAATAGTAGCCATAATCTCCTTAAAGCTCGCTAAGGAAGCTTCCATATTCTCTATTATTTCATTTGCAAGAATATCAGGGTCAGGAAGGTTGTCCAGATCAGCTAGGCTCTTATCTTTGAGCCAAAAGATATCCAGATTTATTTTATCCCTTTCTACAATTTCATCATAGTTAAATTTCCGGAACCTGCCTTCTGGAGATTCTTCGCTCCAGGTTTCTTTACGGCTGTGGCGATTTTCGGGGTTGTAGCATTTGATGAAGTCTCCCATATCTGAATATTTCATAGGATTCTTTTTCAATGTATGATGCACATTTGTGCGGTAATCATAGATCCATACTTCTTTTGTCCAGGGTTCTTTAGCTGCGGGTTTTGCTTCAAAGAAAAGCACGTTTGCCTTTACGCCGTTTGCGTAGAAAATGCCTGTCGGCAGGCGCAGGATTGTGTGAAGGTCGGTGGTTTCAAGGAGTTTTTTGCGGATTGTCTCTCCTGCTCCGCCTTCAAAGAGGACGTTGTCCGGAAGTACCACTGCTGCCTGACCGCCTGTTTTGAGGATTGTATGGATGTGCTGCAAAAAGTTTAGCTGCTTGTTACTTGTGGTCGTCCAGAAGTCCTGGCGGTTGTAAGTGAGTTCTTCTTTTTCCTGCTCCCCTTCTTCGTTTGTGAAGGTCATACTGCTCTTTTTTCCAAAAGGCGGGTTGGTGAGGATGTAATCATAGCGGTAACCCGGATCGGCTATGAGAGCATCGGAATTTGAGATCATGGGCTCACCGTCGATTTCTCCGATGTTGTGCAGAAACATATTCATCAGGGCAAGCCGCCGGGTTCCGGCAACGATTTCGTTCCCGCCAAAGGTTTTGTTTTTCAGGAAACGGCTCTGCTCCTGGTCCAGCCGGCAGTGTGACGTAAGGAAGTCATAGGCTGCTAAAAAGAACCCGCCTGTGCCGCAGCAAGGGTCTCCGATTGTTTTCATGGGCTCGGGCTGGAGGCACTGAACCATGACTTTAATTAGCGGCCTTGGGGTGAAATACTGACCGGCTCCGCTTTTTGTATCTTCGGCATTCTTCTGCAAGAGCCCTTCGTAGATCTCTCCTTTTGTATCCACACCCATCATGACCCAGCTTTCTTTGTCGATCATATCAATGATCTTATAGAGCATTGCAGGATCGCTGACTTTGTTCTGGGCTTTGAGGAAAATCTGCCCGAGCATCCCCGGTTTTTGACCAAGCTCTTCCAGCAGTTCCCTGTAGCGAGTATCAAGTTCGGCTCCGCGCTGCTGTTTCAATTTGTCCCAGGTATATTCCTCAGGGATGCCGATATTTCTGTTGTACGGAGGCTTACTGAACTCTTCAGCCATTTTCAGAAATATGAGATAAGTCAACTGTTCCAGATAATCTCCGTAGCTCACGCCCCCGTCACGCAGGACGTTGCAGAAGCTCCAGACTTTGGAAACGATGGATGAGGTGTTTTCAGACATGGTTTGAATCCTTGGGGTTAGAATAATATTTTTGTTTAGGGCTTGTCGGTTTTTCAGGAATGATCATATGTAGAATACCGCTCTCCAAAAGTGGTTTTAATATGTCTTTTCGGAAATGTTCTCGATGTGTTAATTGCAAGTATTCCATAATTTCACTAGTTGTTTTAGGCTCTTTGCAAAATTCGATTATAATATCCCGTTTATCGACTTGCGTGGTTACTTGCGCGGTATCTTGCATGGTAACTTGCGCGGTTAGTTGAATAGCAGCTTGAACGATAAGTTCCTGGGGAACAGGAATATAGATCCTAAAAATATCTTCTTCAATAAGTTGAGGGTCAGCCCTACCGGAATAAATCTTTGTGTACTTGTAGAGATTTCTGACACCGGAACCTAACTCATCTGCTCTTCCAATCTCTTTGAAAAAGCTGGCAATTACCGGATTTTTAGGATATGGTGTAAAATTAGAAGGAATTATTATGCCATATCCATGAGGACGGTTTGCATTCTCTGCAACAACCTGATCAATTCCAATTACGAATTTTGCAGGAAAATGATCTATGTATTCCCTGTGGACGAGCATATTTGTAACTACTTCTCTGAAAATCAGGTCTCTTAGACTGATTCTATGATCCTTCTCCAGATAGAAAGGATCAGGTAGATGCTTTGCAACAAAAGCCATTAGCCTGTCATAGCTTTCGATAAGGTTAGTACGTATGTCGTCCCTGTCGTCGTAACGGTCAAGGTTTACTCTACGAAGGATGGCATCAGTCTTGAAATGGGGAAGTACGCTCTGGATAACTTCATCCTTGCCTAATAAAAGAATAGCAGCAAGAGTGTAACCTTCTTTGCCGGTCTGATAATCACGCTGATATAACTTGGCGCTGCTTAAAAGCTCCTCATCAGTCAAGGTTCCCCAGGGGTGATCAGGGTTCTCAGCACGAACCATTTTCCGTACTCTCTGGAGAAGGTCACTCCTGAGATCTTCAAGTTTGACATAAGGATAGATACGATTCTCAGAAAAAGAGCTTTGTTTACGAATATAGAGATGAGCCACAGCATCAGGATGGTTGGTTATATCAAGATCTCCATCTTCGTTTCGGTCAAATATCTTTCCATTACAGCGGTGAACCTGTGAACTTTCAGGAATGCCAAGATAGAGGAGGGTTTTTCCTTCGAGTTCCAATGTTTCTGGCGATATATACAAAGGTGGATTGATTTTCTGAGGGTTGTTCAGTGCAGTAACCAGGTCTTTTTTAATTTGCGGCAGAGCATCTTTATCAATTCCTGTAATATTCCCCTTGTCATTGACTCCAAGAACTATATGCCCTCCATTGCGGTTCAAAAAAGCACAGACTGTCTCATATACATCACGGTTTATCTGAGTTCTGCACTCTTTGAATTCTACAGTTAACCCCTCACCATCTCTAATTATATTTTTTAATTGCTCAGAGATCAAGTTTTATCACTTCTTTCCGTTTTTGCCCTTTCAGCCTTTATTCTCTCTAATAAAACCTCAGCTGGCTCCCAATCCTCTGCCCCTCGAACCTCTGCCAGCTCTTTTTCATTAAGCAACTTCCCCTCAAACGCTTTTTTCAAAATACTCTGCCGCAGAGCTTCGGCTTTTTCCAGATTCGTTTCAATATCCTGCTCTATCTTATCGCAGACTGAAAGGCGGGTTTCGATTTCCTGAACGATGGTTTGTTGTTCGGGAAGAGAACAGAAGGGAATTAAAAGATTTTCAAGAATGTTTAAATTTATATTTTTTTGGGCAGTCGCAGGTGCGAATGCTTCTATTTTTGATTGATTTCCCATAAAAAAATAGTATACATATTCTTTAACAACTAAATTTTCTATAGCTGTAAAACCAACTATGCTGTCAGGAAAGCATCCCTCAAAGCCAAGAAAGGCAGTTTCGGCAATATTTGCAGCGATTGTAATGCATAATGTTCCTTTTGGCCATAACTTGCTTTGAGCTAAACCAAAATCGGAATATGTTTTTTCAAAAGATTTGATGGTATGATTGGCTGCTTTTACCTCACCGGTTTGAATAAAAGGATATTTCCCTCCAAAAAGTATTTTGTCATTTCTTGGTCTATGTTTTGATTTTCCTCTACCCAAATCGCCAAGGTAATCCAACTTTACCCACATCCATTCTTTTGGCATAATTGGCAACTTTGCCAATTCCATTTCAGTAGGAGGCTTAATATTCTTCACGTTCTTACCGGCAGATTTTGCAGCTTCTTCTCTTTCTTTCCTGATTTGTTCCAGCAAATCGCCTTCATCCGGCAAATCTGTCTGCTGCTCCCGCCATTTTTTAGTGAGCTCTCCTTCAAAAGCTTTCTTCAGCACCGCCTGCCGATAAACTTTGAGCTGTTCCTGTGCCAGTTTAAGGTTAGCAATTCCGTTATCCAGTTCGCTGAAGAGAAGATCGATTTTGGTGACTATGGCGCGTTGTTCGGGGAGAGGAGCTATGGGAAATGGATACTCTTGCAGATATTTCGTTGAGACCCTTGGTAAATTTACACCACTTGAGTTCTGGGTCATATCATTGACAAACTTATATGACAAAAAAAAGTATTTTGAGTAATTGAGATTTAAAGAAGGAGTTGATTCAAAAACAAGGATATCTGTAGAACATACTCCATCTTCATTAGCTAAATACACCTTATTCAAATAAGGTCTAAGTTTTCCGTAAAGAAGATCCCCCTTCTTAAAACTATTTTTTACAGTATTAATCTCATCAACCTTAACATCTTCTGTCAAAGTTCCTTTATCTTTATTTATGTGCTCTAAACCAACGTAAAATAAAGACTCTCCAGATCCCTTATACTTATCCGATTTTAAAATGTGAATTTCGCCTATTCTTGCCCATTTCCATTCATCTGGCAGCTTGGGTAATTCTGCTATTTCGGCTTCAGTTAGTGATTTAATCGTTTTCATCTTAATCAATCAAAGCCTCTTTTGATTTGTTAATGTACTGCTCAGAGCCGGATTATTTTCTCCGAACTTTTCTCCGAACCTTTCACCACAGTTTTCACCACAATTATCTCTTAACCTTCACTTCCACCCAATTATTCTCTGAACTTTTCTCCGAACTCACGCCGCCAGAGCCTCATTCAATTCACTGATAACCATATTCATCTCATCCCCGAAAAGCTGGTACATTCTTCCGCGCCCGCCAAGAGCATCAAAGGGAGTGTAATCAAGGTCGTCGATTTCCAGATGGAAGCTGGTTGCAACATAATCTTTTATCATACGGAGCCAGTTCATCTGGTCTTCATTAAATTTCAGGGTTCCGGCTTGCTTTTTAAACACCCAGTCCTGAAAGTTCCGATTCACGGTCTGATCGTATGCCGTCAGCACAGGGTCGATCTCGGTTATCCTGCGGATCAGGGAAACCAACGCCGTCAGTTCGTTTTTCGGGGAATTACCGTTCACCTTTTCCAGCTGCTCGTAAGCCTGCCAGACTCTCAAAGGAGCGAATTGGGGCTTCTCCAGCCTCAATTTTTCCATCACTTCTTTTAACATCGCAAAAGTAACTTCCCTGCGCCTGTAGGGCTGGTTGTAGAAAATTCTCAGGGCTGTAAGCTCGTCTTTATTAGCTTCCATATACGCCTTAAAATCATTGACCAGCTCATCTGCCCTTACCACAGCGTCTTTGTCCCATTCGGCTCTGAGAATTGTGTCGGTGTTCACGGTATCAATAATCTGCTCATGGACTCTTCGGACATTTTCGATGTATTCGTTAAGCTCGCCGGAAAATGTTGATCTGGCAATATCAATCAGGTTTTCCTGTGCCTTTTTCTTTGCATCGGCGTCTGAAATCTCCGGCTGGCTTTGTTTAATCTCAGAAGCTTTGAGATCGATAATATCAGGATTATACGCATTTAACAGATCTTTAATGGTCTGATTGATTGTTTTTCCGTTCGCTTTCTCCACAAAAGTAGCTCTTTCGGCCTCATTTATCTGCCTGTCCAGTCTTGCAAGCCGATTAGCCAGAGAAACATAAAGGTCTTCATCCTGAGCCCCAAAAGTTACTGCTGCAAGCAGGTCTTTCAATGCCGTACTTTTCTTGCGTTCCAGAGGCCGGCTGTCGGTTTTCATGGTTTTTGTAACGCCAACGGCGTCCACAATTACAAAATGCGTCTTGGCAGAAATCGCAGAAGGTGTCACTTTTTGCAGGTCATCAAAACCCAGGGTTCGTGTACCTCGACCCTTCATCTGCTCAAAATAATTCTTGCTTTTTACATCCCTCATAAAGAGCAGGCATTCCAGCGGCTTGATATCCGTGCCCGTGGCAATCATGTCCACTGTGACTGCTATTCTGGGATAGTAAAGATTGCGGAAATCTCCCAACACCGATTTAGGGTCTTCTTCGGCTTTGTAGGTCACTTTTTTGCAAAAGGCATTACCTTCTGCAAACTCTTCCCGCACTATATTGATAATATCGTCGGCATGGCTGTCGTTCTTAGCAAAAATCAGGGTTTTAGGGACTTCTTTTCTGCCAGGAAATATATCCAGTAACTTTTCCTTGAATGTTCGTATCACACGTCGTATCTGGTTGAGATTGACTACGTCTCTGTCCAGATTTTTGGAAGTGTATGTGAAATCTTCGTCCAGCTGTTCCCAGCGCTTTTTGCGGGTAAGTTTCTCCCTTTTGTCCACAAACTCCCGCGCATTTATTTTTGCCCCATTTTTACTGATTTCAGTCTCGATAGTGTAAACATCATAACCTACATTCACGCCATCTGCCACTGCGTCTTCATGGCTGTACTCACTTACTACGTTCTCATTAAAAAAGCCGAAAGTGCGCTTGTCCGGCGTGGCTGTCAGGCCTATCAAAAAAGCATCGAAGTAATCCAGAACTTGCTGCCACAGATTATATATGGAGCGGTGGCACTCGTCTATAACTACAAAATCAAACTCTTCAATGGGAACTTTCTTATTATAAGCTACAGGAACCGGTTCCTTTGGCTGCCAGCCTTTCTCGGCGGGATTTTCTTCTTCGATTTTCTCGTCCAGCTCCTCACCCTTCAATATAGAGTAAAGTCGCTGGATTGTGGAAATGTACACTTGGCTGTCCGATGAAATATAACTGGAACGTAAGCGCTGTACATTGTACAGCTCAGTGAATTTGCGATTATCGTCACTGGGCACATAAGCCATGAATTCCTGCTCTGCCTGTTCGCCAAGGTTTTTGGTATCAACAAGAAACAGCACCTTTTTTGCATCCGCAAACTTCAGTAACCGGTAGATAAAAGTTATGGCAGTATAGGTTTTTCCCGAACCTGTTGCCATCTGGATAAGAGCTCTTGGGCGGTTGTCCTTAAAGGATTTTTCAAGATTTGAAATTGCTGTAATCTGGCAGTCTCGAAGGCCATCTGTTCTCAATTCAGGAATATCCAGCAGCCTTTCCCTCAAAGGACTCTTTTTAAGGTATTTCTCAAAAGTTTCAGGCCTATAAAATGAAAAAACAGGTCTGGACCTTGGTTTTGGGTCGCGGAAGTCTGTAAAGCGTGTAAGTTCCCCGGTACTCTCGTACACAAAAGGCAATGGGTCGTTGTTAAGGTATTTTAGCTTACTTGTAGCATACCCGGATGATTGTTCCTCAACGACGGTTAACCGGTGACCTTCCTCGTCCTTTTTTGCTTCAATAATCCCAACGGGCTTTTTATCAACAAATAATACATAGTCAGCAGGTCCCACATCAGTCAAATATTCCTTAACTGCAATGCCCCTGGAAGCACTCCAAACGATTTTGTTCTTTTCCTGCACTATCCAGCCAGAAGCATTTAATTTTCTATCGATATCATTTCTAGCCTTCTGCTCCGGAGTCTGGTTATTATTCATATATTTTTACCCTTTGAGGTTAATATCTTCTTCATCTTCTTGATTGGGATACTAAAATCGGTATTTCCTTTGAATGTGATTTGTACCGATAAATGTTTCTAATTTATGTGCAGTGTCTCCATATCTTGGAAACTTGCGTGAATTATTTCTCTGATAACAAGTGCAGAAGAAGAGTTGAGGACTGGGAGATATAGAACCAATATTAAAAAATTTGGCCTGTTTTCAGTCTCACCATTGAGTCTTTAGAACAGTTTAGGGCGTTTTAAACTAACTTTGAAAGCGCTTTAAAATGCCTTAAAAATGGCTCGGTTATTTGCTCATGAAGGTAGCAGTTTTAGGTTCCAGCCTTACATTCGAAGCTTTAAACGCTAAGGCAACCTTATGACGTTGTAAAATGATTAAACCATCTTTAAAAAAATTGTAACTTTTGAGTAGCGTCCATTAGAACAGATTAAAGGCGCTTTGAACAAAAACTTAAAAGCCCTGTGCTTGATCCTCAGGCGAAATTATCATTGCTTGGGCATTTACGGCCACGCAACCTAGTAATTACAAGCCACTCACTTTACTGGAATGTATCAAAGATGCATAATCTTATGCTAATCAATCCTTAGAGCTTGAAACGGGACTGAACCTATCGCTTTTGACCTGACTTTTCTACCTTAATTATATTGCCAAGTTTCACGTTCTGAGATTTTGAGTTTGTCTACAGTTAACTTTTTTGATTCAGGAATCTTTCTATCATCGGCCATTCAATTTTCTTTATGTATTTTGCCTGAAGCTTTGAAACATAAAGAACGTTGCTACCGATCAGGATTTTAAGGTCTGATGGTTTGGGCTCGGCTGTACCGAGTGGAAGAAGCACAGGGCCCTCAGGTGATGTGCAAAGCCTGAAATCCTTCCCGCTCTTTCTTATATAAGCTCTTACCTTTTCATCAATTGTAAACGACGGAATCATATTAACACCATGCAGAACTTGCCCGGGGAAGATAAATAATTACAGGTTTCAAATTCATAATAATTAAATTCTCATAAACAGGAAAAGAGTTCTGGCCTGTAGGAGGTTTCCGGGGCAGTTTTAAATCGCATGACAGCAATTTAGGACAAAGATAACATGATGATGAGAGATAGGGGAAAACTTGTAATATGGCCGGTATATCTCGACCAGACAAAGTCAAGGAGCAGCGGCAGAATCATCTCCCGTAAAAATGCGATAAAAGAGCCGCAACTTAATGAGATAAAAGAAGCAGCCCGACAACTTGGCCTGAATCCCGAAGTAGAGCCTGAAAAAGCCTATCCCAAGTCTTGGTGGGAAGTAAGCGGCAGAGTGCTCGTGGATGATAACGGTCCGAAATCCGTTATTGCAAAACAGATAGCTTTAGCGATAAAGAAGATGCGAGGCCCGGAAAGTCCTGCCAAATCTTAAAGTCAATATTGCTTCTTAATAGAAAAACATTAATCGAGAAAAAGAGGATTTGAGAAATCCCAAGAGATATAAAAAGCCTCGGATATCTGGGAATCTCTTCTTATATGCTTCAGGCAGCTGCTATAAGCTCAGCTAGATTTTATTTTAGTTTTTTGTAAGGATATCTCATTTCTTTTCCGCAATGCTGACAAGAAACAACGATATATCCTTCTTTTAGCCTATAAAGGGCATTTTTTCCGGGTACGAGAAAAGCATAGCAGTGTTTGCAGATTCTGCTTTTTATCTCTCTTGGGATACTCATTCGGTTTCTCATAGAGATGTTCCTGATAAGCTGCACATAACGCTCGCTGCGGTCAGGATGCTCTGCATGCTCGCTTTTTGCAAGCTCAAAAAGCCGCCACATGCGCTGGATTGTGATTACCTGAATCAAATTTTTCTGCTGTTTTCTTGCTATTCTGGACATGAGTAGACCGATCCTGTGTTTTCGTCCCAAATCTCGATTTTTAAGTTTCTTTATAACTTAAAATCAGGAATCAAGAATAATCACATTGATATCAGGGTTCTTGCCGTGTACAAGAGCTTTAAACTTTTCGGGGTCCCCGTCTGTTACATCTGGTTTTCCGTAGTGCATCGGAATTACGTATTTTGGGGAAATGGCTGCAGCTGCACTTGCTGCTTCTTCTTCGTCCATTGTATAAGTGCCTCCTATAGGCAAAAGGGCGACATCAGTCCTGATATTCTTCATCTCAGGAAAAAAATCGCAGTCTCCTGCATGATAAATCCGAATTCCTCCAAGTTCTACTATATACCCCACTCCCAATCCACGGGGGTGATAGGGTTTATCGAGGTTATAAGCAGGAACTACTTCAATTCGGGTTCCCTTGATTTCAAGCCCGTCGGCCAGCACATCTCCCTCAGTAATCCGCCTTGCATCCCCCTTGAATTGCAGGGATAAGTTTTCAGGGATCAGTGTGGTTGAGTCCGACCGCCGGACTTTTCGGATATCCTCAGGACTGCAGTGGTCAAAGTGCTCATGGGTGATCAGCAGGATATCGGCTTTATCTTCGAAAGCCGGCTCTTCGCTGAGGTCGTAAGGATCAATATAAATCTTCTTTCCATCCCCCTCAAACAAAAATCCAGAGTGGCCCAACCATTCAATATTAACGCTTCCAATCTTTACATTGTTCATTCCATACACCTGCGGTCTATTTGATCTCAATTTGTAAGAACGCCCTATAACGAATTATTTAGATTATATTAATAATACCCGATATATTTGAATTTCAGCAACCATATTCCTCCCCTTGCCACTGAAGAAACTTATTTTAAAACTTGTTTTAAATTTTTGTTTTAGAACCTGCGTTGTCAATTTACCCGGATTTCATCTAAGTTATTAAAGATGAATGGAAATGGAATACCTGCTTTTGCCATAGTTTCTTATTTTGCGAGTTTTAGACACAACGCTGTGCTAATGTGCTAAAGTTCTATGTTTAAGCCCTCTTTGAAAAATACGAAGAAAATATGGAGTTTTAAGAATTTGAATCAGAAGAAAACCAGAGAAACCAGCAATAATCTCTAATAAATACCTGGATTCTGCCCGGATAAAAAAGCTCTGGGATTCCTTATCTATAGACTGGTTAGCCGTCTTTTTTGACAAAACTTGGCTCAAGTAATCTATTATAAAGCACTTTCTGAAGGTAACAGATCAGAGGTAGTTTTATTACCACTGCTTCCCTTTTGTCCCCTGC
>NZ_DAGK01000008.1:390-19055 GCF_002495725.1 Methanosarcina sp. UBA411 | reverse complement strand
ATTGTTGTCCGCACATCTTCTTCTGTTGCCTGCTTAACACTATACTGGATCATTTCATAGGTTTTTTTCAGGGCAAGCTCATATCCTTCTATAATGGTTGTTGGGTGTACACCTTGTCTTATCAGTTCGATTGCGTTTTTTATAAGATTGCTTGCGAAAATAACAGCAGTTTTTGTTCCGTCCCCGCAGGCTTTATCCATCGACTCGGCAAGCTTTTTAAGTGTGGTCACAATCGGGTGGAGCACATCCATTTCCTTTAAAATTACCTTGCCGTCGCTTGTGACAAAAATATCCCCTACAGGGTTTACTATTATTTTGTTCATGCCTTTTGGACCAAAAGACGAGCCCAGCAAATCATCGATTTCAGTCGCTGCTCGTTCAAGCTGGTCGATAAGCCCGTCTTCTTTTACAGGCTCGTCAATCAGGATTTTCTCTCGAACTGTTCGAGCAAGTTTTGCAATGCCATCTTGGCTTTCAGGAGAAGTTGTTTCTAATTCGCTTGCCATCTTTTTTCCCCGATTGGTTGATTTTGAGGTTGTTTTGAGAATCCGAGTTGTAAAAATTCCTCTTCAGACCAGTTTTCCTGTTGTCCCTATGCCAGTTCCAATGAGGCGGGTTTCAAGAGGGGTTTTTCCCATGCTTCCCACGTCATTTTGTTTCAGATTGAACTCTACGTTGTCCATTTCCAGACCGTGCTCATCCATGTATTCCAAGACCAATCTGCGGCTGAGCTTGAGTCCATAATCAAGAGCCTTGTTGTAATCTTCAAAAACTTCTTTTCCGATTAAGGAGAAAACCGAATACTCTTCCCCTCCTGCGGCAGAGGGACGGATAAGGACTTCAGTCCTGTGGATTATCTTTCCTGCAAGGGCTCCCACGGCATTTCCCACTTCATAGAATGCTGGAATCCGGATATCCGCATCTATAGCCTCATTAATCTCTTTCAGGTAAGCTTGTACAGGAGCACCTACGAGCACTACCGGGACTTTTATATGGAATTTCAGAAAAGCCTCATTTTCGACCAGCTTTTCAAGATCCTCTTTTTTTACATCGTTCGCAAAGAAAGACACGAGTTCCAGAGTGAATTTTCTTACCACCTCGGCTTTAATGTGCACCGAAAATTCCTCTGCTCCTTTTTTCAGAGCCTTTCCAAGAATGCTTGCTCCTATAATGGAAGCTCTTTTATCCCATCTCAGGTATTCTCCAAGCACGTGAAGGGCATCGGTAGGAGTAAACCCTATCTGGGTCACATACCTCTTTCTTATCAGGTTTTTCAGGGTTCCTGCAAACATAAGAGGGTGCTTTCCTGTCAGCTCAGAAAGCTCAAATACGGATCGGGGTTCTGTCCCAAGATGCTTGAGAATTACTTTTTCATCGTCTTCGAGTTCTCCTGTCAGGAGGTCAGGGGAGTTTTCTCCGTTCCTTATGAAAAACGAGGTTGGCTGTATAATTTCGTCCATTATGCGTTCATTTGGGGTTTCGATATTCTCCAATTTTTCCAGAAGGCCTGGGAATTCCGATGCTGCCAGGCAGAGAGGAATCACTCTTGTAGGTCCGAGATAGGTTTTTCTTTTGATCCAGACCAAGCTGTCTCCTCCAAGGGCTGAGGTTTCCATCCTGATCGCTTTTACCATGGTTTTCCAGTCCCCTACCTTTGCTCCCGAACTGCTTATCTCGGGGACACCTTCTGAAATCATGGAGATATCAGTGCTTGTCCCCCCTACGTCCACGGTCACACAGGTATCGAGACCAGTAAGGTGGGCAGCTCCTACAAGACTTGCCGCAGGTCCGGAAAAGATTGATTCTACAGGTTTTTGCAGGGCTTCTTCTATGCGGACCAGCGACCCATCGCATTTCATCATCATCAGGGTGCCCTTAATCTCTTTTTCATGCATTACGGTCTGGACGGAGTCAATGAACTGTTTGGTGACAGGAATAAGTTCTGCATTTAGGAGTGCGGTTACGGCTCTTTCATAAGCGCCGAGGCTCATAGAAAGCTCATGCCCGCAGACTACGGGGAGACCAGTCATTTCCTGAACTACTTCTTTTACCTTAAGTTCATGTTCAGGATTCCGGACACCGAAATACCCGGAAACTGCAAAAGCCGCTACTTTATTTTTTACCTGTTTTACGAAATCTCTTACGGTTTCCAGGTCTTCAAGAGGAGCGATTTCGTTTCCATTGGAATCGTGCCCTCCCTGGATTGAAATCACGTAACGGCTGGCAAGCTTTTTGGGAATAGTATGCCCTATCAGGATCAAACCAGCAGGATATCCTTTGCCCTCAAGCGTAGTATTGGTAGCGAGTGTAGTCGAAACCGAAACAAATTTTATGCATTTAAGGTATCTGGGATCCAGTCCTTCAATTGAATTTTTTATCCCCTTTATGAGGTCAGGATAAGTTGTAAGTGCTTTATTTGAATCGATAATGGTCCCATTCGACATATCCATGATGGCAGCATCGGTATACGTTCCTCCCGTATCAATACCCAGTCCCAGATACATTGTATTCCTCCTGTCAAGTTCTATGGCTGATTATCTCCTGTTTTCCGGATTTGACGCTTATACTCGCATCCTTGGATAATCCTGTCTCTCAATCACAGAATATCCTGGTCCCGAAAGGCACAAACCTTTTTTAAAAAATACTTGCAATCTGCATCGGTTTCACAATAAAAAGAGTGGACTTTCTTCACCCTTCAACTTCCTTTTCTCTTTTGCCTTTCTCAAAGGTTTTTCATTTTTTGAATATTTTCCTTTTGATTTAAGGGTTTTCCTATTTTCTTTGGGTTATTTTCGCTTTGAGATATTTTAATGAGTCTATCGGTTTTTCCAGCTCTATTTTATTTATTTCCTTTATATAAATATTGTTTTTAGGTAGTATATGTTGAAGATTATGTTTTTAGGTAACTTCGTTTTTTTAATGGAGGTTTATTTTTCTTAAATAGAGGTTTATTTTTATTAAATGAAGGTTTATTATTGTAAATCCTTTAGAGGTAGAATAGAGTATTCTTTGAAAATTAAGGGAATCAGGAGAGAATACACTCCTCTTGGAGGTTCAAACTTATTTTCTATTAATCTCTTTTTTCAATTTTTGTTTTTGAGATTTTTACAGTTTTTTTTGAGATTCAGGGACTGCCCTCAATCTTTTATTTTAAATTGAAATGGGGAGAGGTGGGCTCACCCTATATTCTTTTTCTGAAGTTCCGGGCCAATTTCCTTTACCATGTTCACCATTGCCTGCACTGTGGTCAGCGGGCCACCTGGCGGGACTTCACATCCTGTAGACAACACATACTTGGACTGCAGCCCGTTTTCTTTGAGCAAAGGCAGCACATTTTCAAGCAAGGCTTTTGTATCGTCCTTTACCTTCTGTACACCGGCTGCCGAGCCATCCATGAACTCAACAGGATTTACTTCTCCCATCATACAGCAGATATCTCCGTACTTCGGGATAAGATCGGCATAGTTCTGGGACCCTTTTTCTCTGGACTTCTCATAATAGGCATAGCTGTAGAGGGCTGTTCCGAACTTCCGGATCTGAGTCTCAAAGTGCACAGCGTCAGCGCAGTTGTGGATAATGTAGGGCTGATTGTACTGCTTGAAGATTGGGATGTGCTGGTCATAGACAAACTTCCCATCAAACTTCCAGTAGTCCTCCTCGCTCATGATGACATTATTGGACCAGAGATTATCGATACATAGAGCATCACAGGCCCCTTCGTTGAAGAAGAGTTCGGAAAGCTGGCAGATGTAGTCCGAACACTTCTGGACAGCTTCAAGAACAACATCCGGTTGGGTCTTCATGTCCATAAGCACACGGTCCGCACCCATTAATTGAGTGAGGGTAAGCAATGGCCCTTCGTGGAAACCGATAAAAGGAGTGTTGAGTTCCTTGTTGAGTTTTTCCTTTGCCTGCTTTGAAGCCATAACGAGTTCATAACCACGGGTACCTTCCTTAAGTTCGGGAACTTCAATTTTCTCGTAATCCTTAATGTGCCCTTCGGAAGATGGGGTGTCGTCCTCAGGGTATTTGATTTTGCATCCAAAGTCTGCAGATGTAGCTGAGAGGTCGGCGAGGCCTACGAACATGTCAAGGTCAAGGTACTTACACCCAAGGAAAGCACTCTCAGTGAAGGCTTCGGCCTTTGTGGCATAATCCCTGTAGTTGACTCCGGCAAATTTTCTCAGGACTCCACAGGCAAGCGGGTAGACAGGCAGGCGGTCGACCTTCTTGTCGGACATCGCAGATATGGTCCTGTCGATATGAGTCATTTCCTCCTTGCTCTTTACGCCAATACTTTCGAATTCTTCTTTGATCCTGTTTGCAGTCTCAAGTCCAATATCGGCCTTATCGGAAACTACTTTCTTTGCAAGGATTTCCCTGTACTTAATCTTCCCAAGGTTGATTCTCTCTTCACTCCATCTCGCATCCCTAGGATCAAGCTCTTTTACGGCTTCGGAGGCCCAGGCGCTTGCGTGCATTGCATCGGGGTGTGTGGAGTCAGCCCCAATTCCTGCGGCAAATTCATCCGAGACAGGCGCTCCTCCAACCATAACCTTGAGAGAGTCGCGGATACCTTCTTCCTGAAGGACTTCAACTACCTTTTCCATATTGGTCATAGTTGTGGTCATCAGGGCACTCATGGAGATAAGATCGGCTTTGTGCTCCTTTGCGGCTTCGATAAATTTCTCAATGGGAACATCTGCACCCAGGTCGATCATTTCGAACCCACCGGCACTGAGCATAGTTTTTACGAGGTTCTTCCCTATGTCGTGTACATCTCCTTCAATTGTTCCTATGATGCCTACGGACTGTACATCTTCCCCTTCGGTCTTCATTGCTGGAGTGAGGATGTCCATGCCTGCATACATTGCCCCAGAAGCCAGAAGCAAGTGGGGTACAAAGGCTTCTCCTTTTTCGTACTGGTCGCTTACGATTGCCATACCTCTTGCCAGACCGTTAACGATTGCATTGTAAGGATCAAGTCCCTCATCCAGTACCTGCTGTGCCAGTTCTTCTGCAAGGTCGTCATCTCCATCGACGACAGCTTCCGCTAATTGGTTTAAGATATCTGCTGCCATAAAAAACTTCCAACATATTTTTATTGTTATTCCCTTAATAAAAAATAAACAGCCAGATCAGGAAGTCACTCCTCCAGTAAGTTCCTGTATAACTGTTAACTTATACAGGTTTACATTAACTCCAAAACATATAACATAAACTCACAGATCTAATTAACGCGGTTAACATCTTTTCTGATGCTTAATTCGGTGAATTATGCTGATACTATAAATTTGCCAGATCTTTCAGGATCTTTGGATTTTGTTAACCCCTCAGATCTTATAATACTGCGCAGTTCTATGGATTTACCTGATTTTATGCAGGACCTTTACTTGATCAATGGCTCTTATCTGATCAAAGGCTTTGATCATCTCAGGTGAATCTTCAAGGTAAAACTTCAAAATAAGAGGAGATTATAATATTCTGTCAATTTAAGAGAGATATTAAGGTAATTCTGTCAACTGAAAAGGAGATTTAAGGTAATTCTGTCAACTGAAAAGGAAATTTAAGGTTATTCTGCCAGCTTTGTTTCTTGAATAAGGTAAAGAACTGAAATATATAGCACTGAAGAAAATAAAAAAGTGAATTTTGGGTAACTTTAAAGTCAAAGTTCTCAAGTAGCTTTCTAACACTTGCTTACTGCAACAGGTAAAACTGTAAACTGATTTGAGTAAAACTGTAAATTGATTAAGAATTAAATTGGAAATTGGTTAAAGATTAAGTAATAAGGCTGGAGTACTCGCATGCTTTGCAGATAATTATCACACGTTTTTTAAGTGTGTCGTAAAAATCTTTGAGAATTTATCTGCATTTGGTTTTCAGGCAATTTCACACTCAATCTCCTTTATTTCCTTTGAGTTTTTCATATAATGCAAAAAGAGGTCTTCTCCCCATTTCAGTGCGGTTTTTTCCAGACTCATCATTGCGTGGTTGTGATATATCCCATTCCTGTAGAAAAGGGAAAAAGCCATAAAATGATCTGTAACTACGCTTGAAGCTAACCTTATAGGGCAGTCGCAGACAAAGATTTTCGCGTTATCTCTTGTCAGGTATTCCTGGAGGGATGTGTTATATTCCTTTTTCAGCCTTTCAAATATTGGTTTTGTAACTATAAGGGATACCTGGGTTCCTTTTTTAATAAGTTCGACATAGGTTGAAGGATAACCAGGGTTGAAATAGGAAGAGACTTCCATGACGTGAACTGAAGAGACCAGTTTTTCTTCTATTTTTTGGGGAATTTCGTACATCCGATCGAGGTCGGGCTCTATGAATTCACAGCTTCCCAGATCGTCAATTCGATCAAGGAGATCGACAGGAATTGCACTTATGTTATGGTTTTCCCAGTAATCCATATGTTCCGAAAACACTTCAAGAGTATTTAGCAGCGGCTTCATTTTTTTAACGACCACCTTCCCAATGTCCGAAAGTTTGTAAAGGTCGTCCTCATGAATGATAAGCCCCTGGCTAATGAGTATCTTAATCTGGGTCATGATCGCACTTGAGGTTACATTGAGGATATTTTTTATTTCATCAATATTTCTGGGTTCCTCCATCAATAGCAGAAGAAGATCTTTCCGTTTGTCCGAAAGAAAAAGAGTGCCCAATAGTTCCAGTTTCATTGTAAATCTCCAGCCACATCATTTGATGTTTTAATTCAGACTCTATTCATTGTGATTTCGGTTTCAGGATCTTTTTGGAAGCCTTACATGCATTCTGGTGCCTGAACCTTCTTCACTTTCTGCCCAGATTTCACCATTATGAGCGTTTACAATATTCTTACAAATATAGAACCCCGATTCAAGACCCTGGTACCTGCGAGTGAGGGAGTCGTCCACCTGGTAGATCCTGTGGAAGATATGAGGAATAAGCCTTTTCTGGATACCCGTTCCGCTGTCTTTTACTGTAATATGGATATTTTCATCTTCTTCGACAACTTTTACTTCCAGGCTCCCGCCGGGGGGTGCGAATTTGATAGAGTTACTGATAAGGGTTGTAAAGAGTTCTGTCAGCTTGTTCTTGTCTCCCCTGATTGGAGGCAGGCTATGGGGCAGTTCACTTTTAAAATTCAAAGCTTTCTCATCGATCAGGAGGACCAAATTGAGATAGGCATCTAAAATGATTTTCTTGAGCTCGACCTCGCCGAAAGAATATTCAATCTTTCCTGCCTGTTCCAGACTCATGTAAAGCAGCGAATCTACCATATGCCTCAATCGGTCTGAACTTGTAATAACCGAATCTATAGCTTTCTGCTGCTGGTCCTCAATTGCTTCCCAAGTTTCATAATCTATTATCTTACTGAAATCAAGTTTGAGATTGGGCAGGTTTTCAGTTACAAATTCCGCTTTTATCCTGTTAAGGGACCTTAACTCATCATTGGCTTTTGAGAGATCTTCAGAGTAAATTTTCAGGGCGTCTTCAAGCTGTTTTCTCTGGATAAGCTGCCACATTCCCTGCATCAGCAGAGTAAGCTGGCGGAGATCGGATTCATCGTATGGATCGTCCTTATTTCCTACACCTGCAACGGCAACAATCCTGTCCCCGTCAAATATGGGCACATTCATATGTCTTGTCAGTCTAACGTGATTCTCAGGATATCCTTTCTTCAGCGTGCTCGGAACTGTATAATCGTTTGTAATAATGGGTTTGCGCTGCCTGACTGCCTCTCCCCAAAGCCCTGTTGTTTTTATGGGATAGATGAAGCGTTTGTCTTCAATAGCGCATTCTTCCATAGCACTCTTTGACCAGGAATGCATAATCAGGGAGGTTTCGTAGGCATCCATGAATGCAAGGTATCCGAGTTTGCTTCCCGTAAGCCTGACTGCCTCTTCCCGTGCAAAGTCGGTGATCTCTTTTAAAGAGGCTCCTGTCATCTGGTTAAGTTTTACCAGTGCTTCGAGCCGGGCCTCGTTAAGTTTCTGTGCAGCTTCGGCTTTCTTGCGCTCTGTGATGTCCCTGGCAACCGAGAGAATTGTTTTCTTACCGTCGTAATCAATAATCCTGGCACTTACTTCCAGAGGGACAACAGTACCATCCTTGCAGACAGCTCCGGAGTTATAAACTCGAGAACCTTCGCTCTGAATTTTTTTGAGATTATCTCGAACGGAGTCCCAGTATTCGGCAGGAATAATCTCTTCAGCTTCCATTTTCAGGATGTCTTCCTTGTCGTATCCAAGCCGGTCTACCACTGCCTGGTTTACGTCCATGTAGTTTGTCCCTTCAGGTTCGCGGATATACAGCTGGTCGTTGATGTTATTGAAGACAGTCCTGAACTTGTTCTCGGATTCTTTAAGGGTCTCTTCTGCCAGCTTGTGCTCCACTGTAATGGCTGCCATCTGAGCGCTTGTTTTCATGAACTCAAGGTCTTCTTTTTCAGGTCTATGCACTTCACCATAATACATGGAAAAAACGCCCAGAACCTCTCCGGAGGATGAAACTATGGGCTCTGACCAGCAGGCTTTCAACCCGACTTCCGAAGCCAGTTCTCTGTATTCGGTCCAGTAGGGGTGCTCCATCACGTTTTCTACTGTAACTCTCTTTTTCATGTACACTGCTGTTCCAAAGGAGGCAGCCCCAAAACCGATCTCGATTCCATTAGTCCTGTTTACGTAATAAGTAGGAAGGTTGGGAGCAACGCAGTAAAAAAGATGCCTTTTTTCCCGGTCAAGCAGCATAATCGAGCATATTGAGCCAGACCTGATACTTTCCACAGTTTGAATCAGAACCAGGAGAATTTCGTTTAAGGGAGCTCCAGACGCCAGTTTCTCTAGTACCTGGTTTTGCCCTCGGATCATTTCCTCGGCCAGCTTACGTTCGGTAATATCGAGGATAATGCCCTGGTAATTGACAATTTCTCCTTTTTCGTTCCTTTTTATGAGGGTTCTGTCGTCTATATATCTTACTTTTCCAGACTTTGTCAGAACCCGGTGCTCCTAGGTGCAGTCCTTATATCCTTCTATTGAGAATCTTGCCACTTCCGAGCGGATTCTTTCACGGTCGTCCGGATGTATCAGATCTTCAAAACGGATCTTCCCTGAAGTGAAATCTTCAGTGGTATATCCCAGCTTTGTGATATTTTCAGAAACGAATTCGACAGGCCAGTGTTCCTCCGGCTTACACAAAAATACGAATACCGGGCTGCTTTTTATAATATCTTCCAGTTCATTCTTTTTTTCCAGAGTCCTTTGCATCGACTCTTCGACTTTTTTGCGCTGGGTAGCATCGCAAAGGATGCCCTGGTAATGGCTCACAAATCCGTCTTCATCTCTTCGAATACTGAGTTTTACTTCAACCCAGCGTGTTTCCCCTGAAGCTGTCAGTATCCTGTATTCCTGCGTTAGTTCTGTGCATCCGTCTTTAAGGCATCTGGCTATTTCCGAATTTACCTTTTCAAGGTCTTCAGGGTGAATAATGTCAAGGTACTGGATTCTTCCGGATATTAAATCTTCAACCTGGTAGCCGAACTGACGGACATTTTCAGTGATAAGTTCTAGAGGCCAGCTCCCAGTTGATTTACATAAAAAAATAACTGCAGGGCTGCTATTTATAATTTCATCCACGTTTATATCCAATTGTCTCATCGGTTCATTTCCTACACTTGAATTCTAAAGATTATCGGATTGGTGAATTAATGGCACTGAGATACTGTAAGGCTTTCAGAGTGAATACATTCCATATTTTTTAATATAGTTTTAATTTCGGCAAGCTGAAATTCTGTAATTGCTTTTATAATTAGCCGGAAAAAATAACAACTTGATGGCCCGGAAAACTTCTGAGACTTAAAAATTTGATTATTCTGGAAAGATAAACCCTTTACAAATAAATAGAAGTACGGTTTATTTATCTTTTTCTATTTATTATTATATCAATAATTATTAATTTAAATTAATTTGTTTTTATAAGGTTAATATCATAACAAAATTATAGATTATTTTATCCCACTTCCGCAGGTGTACACAAGAATGCCATTAATTTTCTTTTGAAGAGTCGTGTTACCAACTTCTGTAAACATGACGCTAAGAAACCTCACTTTACAAAGAAGCAACGGTACAGAGGTTTAAACGAAATCAAAAAGATGTGAGGGTTCACTTCATCCCTATCTGAAGGACGGGTATTCGTGACCCTCTGCGCTCTCGAGGTAATAAAAATAGTCTCGTCACTTAAATCATTAATTTAAATATCATTATTTCATCTTTATACTATTCCTACTTTATACCAGAATTCAGATATGTCGTTAATTCCGATATTCATTTTTAGTCTTGGAGGTCTCCAGATGGAGCAAAGCTCGAAAAAAAGGTTAATAAATGTCCTTCAGGGAAAAGCTGTCGATAAAATTCCCTGTCTCTCTGTAACTCAGACCGGCACTGTTGAGCTGATGGATAGAACAGGGGCGGCCTGGCCAGCTGCACATTCCGATCCTGAAAAGATGGCAGATTTAGCTCTTGCAGGGCACGAAATTGCAGGGCTTGAGGCTATACGCTATCCTTACTGCCTGACCGTGCTTGCTGAAATTATGGGCTGTAATGTAAGAATGGGCACAAAAGATATCCAGCCTTCGGTTTTAACCCATCCCTTCTCAAACGGGCCTGAAAAACTTAAAATTCCGGAAAAACTGCTCGAAAAGGGAAGAATTCCTGTTATCCTGAAAGCAACCGAAATCTTGAAAGCCCGCACAGAAAACGGAACTGATTATGAAGTCCCCCTTATTGCGGGAATGGAAGGACCCCTGACGGTTTTCACACATCTTGCCGAAATAAAAAACTGCCTGATCTGGACTATAAAAAAACCCGACTATTTCGATGTCTTTATGGAAACCTGCACTGAGATCTGTATAGAATACGCAAACGCACTTTTCGAGCACGGCGCAGATGTCGTTTGTATGCCAGATGGTGGAATAGTCGGCTCAAGAATGATGCCTCCTTCAGTCCTGGAATATTCTGTCAAACCCTTCTACAAAAGGTTCTGCAAGAAAGTGAAAGGCCCAAAAATTCTCCATATCTGCGGCGATATTGGGGATTCCTTGAAAACCCTCTCAGAATGTGGTTTCGATGCTATCAGTATTGAAGAAAAGGTTAGCATAAAAGCTGCAAAAGCGTCAATCGGAGACAAGGCAAGAGTTATTGGAAACATTTCCCCCTCACAAACCCTGCTCTTTGGAACTCCTGCTTCTGTGAAAGCCGAAGCAAAGCAATGTCTTTCAGAAGGCGTGGATATCCTCGCCCCAGGCTGTGGAATTGCTCCGAGAACCCCACTTGCAAATATCAGAGCGTTAGTGGAGGCAAGAGATGAATGGTATAATGAGAAGAATTGAACAAAAGCATGAGAAAGCGCAAAATTTAGAAAAATAAGACCGAGCAACCCGGTACAAAGAGACCGCGATATCTGAGGGAGAATATAATACAGTTCTTGATAAATATCCTGGACTAAGCTAACCTGATGAGGAAAAAATATGCTTGTATCCGTCAAATTCTAACCGAATAAGAGAAAATCGAGACTGAGGAAGTGTGAGAAAAAATGACCGCTCAGGACTAGAAAAATAGTAAGCGTGGTAATTAGGAGCATGTACCGACGGCTTTGAATATTAGAGTTAAAGACTAAGATGAAGAAATAAGTGAGTAAAACGAATTTTACTCACATATTTTTAATTGATCTTCGTTGAGCGGTCTATGTAATACTGAGCCAGCTCGTTGCCCCACTCTATGGCACTCGGAGCAAAACTCGTGATCTTCCTATGATCGAACTCCCCGTCTTTTCCGAAGAGTTTCAGAAGCACGAAATTATCTGTAACCATGAAGGAAGAAGGCCTTATTTTACCTGAGTAAATATAAAGTGAAACTTTGTTTTTAAGCAGCACAGAATACTCTTCTTTAAAATCATTTTTCAGTCTATTATAGACTTTCTCATCGAGGATTAGGTGCACTTCTGCTCCATTTTCCGCGCAACTAGCCTGAATCGAAGGGCAGTCAGGACAGAAATATGAATAAAAAGATTTAATATTTTTTGAGCTCCTTAGCTTGTCACGCAAGTAATCAGGGAACTCAAAAAGGTGATCAAGATCAGGTTCATCCAAGTTACACTTTCCCAGCATATCGATTTTTTTGATTAATTGCTTGGGAATAGGAGACCTGTCATGCTTTGACCAGTAGTCCTTGTTTCCCTCAAAAACGTCAAGAACGGATTTAAGAGGAAGCATTTTTTCAACAATTACTTCTCCTATATCCGAAAGTTGGTATACATTTCCCTTCTGCACTATCAGATCCATATCTTTTAGTTTTTTAATCTGCGGCATTAGAGCACAGGATTTTACGTTAAGAATTTCTTTAATCTCTTCAATATCCGTCGGTCCGTTAGCTAATTGAACGAGAAGGTTTTTTCTTTTCTCAGAGAAGAAAATCAGGTCTACAAGGGAACTCATATTTATCAGCTTCCAATTATTCGCATGTTGTCTAAACCGGACAAATTCGCCAGAACTTGTCCTAAACCCACCAGGATCCTGGAGCAGCATATTTTCAGCCTTGAGCCAGGAAATAACGCAATTAAGAGCGTTACATATCAATTGATAGCTATCACGTCAGTATTAGAAGCAATTAAGATTTTACTCTACTTATCGAACCCTGATCAGAAATATCTGTGGGTGAACCGATAAAACGCTCTTTTCTTAAAAATCTTGAATAGTTTTCAACCTGAACTATATAATATTGTAGAAATTGAATATAATTTTTGATGACACATAATATAATATAAATCGCTGATATCCTATTTAAAATGAGACAATAAATAATAAACCAAAAATTATAAAGCCCACGCGCTCGATATTATTATTATTTTCAATTATACAAAATGCTTTATTGATAATCATCCTACATTTTTATTACTCAGAAAGTTTTCTGGAGAAATTCAAATTCTTTTTTTATTTCTTCAAGAATTTAAATCTTTTTCTCATTTCTTCAAAGACGTTCCATTCTACACAAATATTTCCACATCTCTCATTTCATATATTGGTTCCATCTGTACTTATAATCTGTACTTATAATCTGTACTTATTAATCTGTACTTATAATCTGCACTTATTAATCCGCACTTATTATATGGATCATATCTGTAACTAAATTCAGTGAAAGCTTGTCTTTTTACTGTTTCTAAAGATTTTTTTTCTTTACAGACTCTTAAAACAGTTTTTAATAAGGGCTACTGCACCATTTCCGATTGTTTTATGTTTTTTTCGTCGGGCATATGAAAGCATCACTAGTAAGGATTCAATAGAAAATTATTGAATATCTTCTATAGTTGTCGTTATATAATATGCGAGCTATAGGATATGTACAGGAGTATTAAATTCATTACTCCTCTTTCCGGACGAAATTACGATAAGGGGCTCTCCGGTAAGAGACAAATCATGGGGGTGCAAGATTGGAAAATATGAGAAAATACGGTAAGCTGTTGCTTAGTGCATATATAATGAAGAGAATGAAGTCAGGCAGATCTCCAAGGAGCAGGGAAACGATGCGTAAATATGCTAAGCTTGCCCTTGGCGCGTATCTCCTTAATAGACTCAGGTCAGAGAGGCTTGAAAAGGAAATAGAACCTGAAGAAATGATGCTTGGTGAAGAAGAAGCTGAAAAGGGTAAGGAGCCTTCAATGAAAATCGAAAAAATAATTCTGGGTGGTATTGTAGGCGCCACACTCCTATACGCTATTAAAAAGCTTGCTGAAAAAAAGAGAGGGCATCAAATCGAAGTGGAATAAGCTTAGAGGAGGGTATAAACCTGTACAAAATGAGCAAATGGTGTAAACTCCTGTTGGGGGTATTTGCAGGAGCTGCCATTCTACATGTCGTTAAAAAACATATGTGCTTTAACAGGTTCCTTCCAGAAACTTTGAAACCGTTTTTCACTCCTTTTGAGCACAAGCAGGTTCCTCCTAAGGTAAAATCCATCTATCCTGATAGGCAAACTTTTGCTTTCAGGCATGACTCACCTATCTGGATTGAATTCGATACACCTATGAACAATGCAACCATTACGAAAGAAACCGTAATAGTTAGAAGTTCTGCATCAAAAGAGCCTGTGGACGGATTACTGGACACAGGATCCAGAATGCTGATGTTCCGTCCTTATAAGGAATATCCTATGGATGAATCAGGTGCTGAGATAACAATCACTTTACTTGGAAGCGAAACCGGATCCGGATTCATAATGGATGAGCGCGGTATTGCTCTGGATGGGAATGAAGACGGCAAGCCTGGCGGAGATTTTGAATATACTTATAAAATTATAAAATGAATTATAAAATGAATTATAAAATAAATTATAAAATAAATTATAAAATAAATTATAAAATAAACTCAAAATAAAAGGACTTATCCCAAAATCAATTTTACTTTCAAATCAATGAGAATTTCGGAACTAATTCATGATCCTAAAATCAATTGATAATTCCAAGATCAAGATTTAAATGTGATTTTGAGTTTTGGGATGAGCTTAACTTAATTTTTTATTTTAATTTGTTTCAGTTTATTTCATCTTCTGTTCTTATTTTAGTTCACAGTTTTCAGCCTCCCTTGCTCTCCTTTTCTCCATATCCCCCACCACCTGGAGTTTCGATCACAAAAAGCTCGCCAGACTTCAGCTCAACTTCAGCCTGGCCTCCAATTTCGAGAACACTGCCGTCCCTGCGGATAAGTGCGTTTCTCCCGCATTTTCCAGGCATTCCGCCTTTGAGTCCGAAAGGCGGAAGTTTCCTATGGCTTGAAAGAATAGCAGCATTCATATCTTGCAGGAACCTGAGTTTTCGGACAACCCCGTTTCCCCCTTTAAATTTGCCGTCTCCGCCGCTTCCTTCCCTGATGGAAAATTCCTCTAATAACACCGGAAACCTTGTCTCAAGAATTTCAGGATCGGTAATCCTGGAATTGGTCATATGAGTGTGTACAGCATCCGTTCCTGAAAATCCCGGACCTGCTCCCGAACCTCCGCAAACGGTCTCATAATACTGCAAATCGGCATTTCCGAAGGTGAAATTATTCATCGTACCCTGGGAAGCCGCAAGCGTGCCAAGAGCTCCGAAAAGGGCATCAACAATGTATTGTGAGGTTTCAACGTTACCTGCAACAACAGCAGCAGGCGGTTCGGGCCTGAGTAGAGAACCCTTGGGAATAATAATCTCAAGCGGCCTCAAGCAGCCCGCGTTCAGGGGAATATCACTTTTTACAAGCGCTCTGAAAGCGTAAAGTACGGCAGCTATGCAAACCGATGCGGGAGCATTGAAATTGTTTGAGAGCTGCGGGGAAGTACCTGTAAAATCGATTCTGGCACCCCGGCTTTTGCGGTCGATTGTGACCTTCACTTTAATAACGTTTCCATCGTCGAGTGAATAGGTGAACTCCCCGTCTGTAAGCCTGTCAATGACTCTTCGGACTGCTTCTTCAGCGTTATCCTGCACGTGTTCCATGTAAGCTTCAACTGTTTCAAGGGAAAACTCTTCGATCATTCTGCGCAGTTCGAAAAGCCCCTTCTCATTTGCTGCGATCTGGGCGCGGATATCTGCAAGATTCTGTTCAGGGTTTCTTGCAGGATATTTTCCCGAGCCCAACCAGGCTTTTAGCTTTTCTTCACAGAAGCGGCCTTGATTTACGATTTTCGTGCCCTCGCTCAGCACCCCTTCTTCCTCAATGCTCCTGCTGCCTGGAGGCATGGAGCCAGGACTGATTCCTCCTACATCGGCATGATGACCTCTGGAAGCCAGATAGAACAGGATTTCCCCTGAACTTCCGAACATCGGGGTAACAACTGTGATATCAGGAAGATGAGTTCCTCCATGATATGGGGAATTGATCAAATATACATCTCCTGTATGTATCTCCTTTAATTTCGTTTGGATAAGGGCTTTTACGCATTCACCCATTGAGCCCAGGTGCACAGGGATATGAGGGGCATTTGCTACCAGATTTCCTTCTCTGTCAAAAAGGGCACAGGAGAAATCCAGTCTCTCCTTTATGTTTACCGAGTGCGCTGTGTTCTGAAGGGTAAAACCCATCTGCTCGGCAACAGACATGAATCTGTTATTGAAAATCTCAAGCATTACAGGATCAACATCGGTTCCTATAGCTCTAAGGGTTGAGAGTGTAATTTCCCGTTTAAGGAAAAGATGATCGCGTTCAGTAATCACGCCTTTCCAGTCGGGTTCGATGACAATAGTCGTGTTTTTCTCTATAAGCACCGCAGGTCCGCTTATACAAGTTCCGGGCTTAAGTTCCTCTCTCTGGAAAACCGGGGTCTCATGAAACTCTCCATTGCTGTACATCTGCACCGTAGCAACAGGAGATAAGATCGGATTCTCTTCTATCTCCAGCAGAGGGTCCAGAACCCTTTCATTAATTCCTGTGGTTTCCACGGAAATGGCTTCAACAATCAGGGCTTTGCCTTCCATTATAAACCCGAAGCGCTTCCTGTGGTCTTTCTCAAAGTCTTTCCTGAGACCATCCTTGTCCGCAAAGTCGATAACAAGCTGCGTATCCGAGCCTGCATAACGCATATGCACCTTATAGAGTGCAGTAATTCGGGATTCCTTCATGCCCTGTTCGCGCATTAGCAGGCGGCCTTTGTGTTCAAGCCCAGAAAATACGGATTTCAAACTCTCTATTAATGCATCAGAGAGCTCGCTGCCAATATAACGTTCTTTTATAAGTCTCTGGTCTGCGAGTCCCATGCCGTATGCTGAGAGCACGCCCGCATACGGATGAATGAAAATGCTTTTGATTCCAAGGCTGTCTGCGACCCTGCATGCATGCTGAGGAGCAGCGCCTCCGAAGCAGCAGAGGGTATATTCCTTTATGTTGTATCCCCTCTGGATTGAGATTTTCTTGATGGCATTGGCCATATTCTCAACCGCAACCGAAAGGAAGCCTTCGGATACCTGCTCAGGCGTCCGGATATTTCCTTCGTTTTTGCCTTTGCCTGAAACCCTTTCTGCAAACTCTTCAAATTTCCTGCGAACAAGTTCGGAATCAAGGGGCTGATTTGCCTCGGGCCCAAAGATTCTTGGGAAAAATTCAGGCTGCAATTTTCCAAGCATGACATTGCAGTCAGTAACCGTAAGCGGCCCACCTTTTCGGTAACACGCCGGCCCAGGGTCCGAGCCTGCCGAATCCGGACCTACCCTGAACCTGCCTCCCTCATAGTGAAGTATGGAACCTCCACCTGCTGCAACCGTATGGATACGCATCATAGGCGAACGCAGGCGCACTCCTGCAATTTCGGTTTCAAGGCTTCGTTCGTATTCCCCGCTATACTGGGCTACATCCGTAGATGTGCCACCCATATCGAAAGTGATGATTTTTCTTGCCCCTGCCATTTCAGAAGTTGCAACCGCCCCAACGATTCCCCCAGCCGGCCCGGACAGGATACAGTCTTTGCCTTGAAAAGTTTCAGCATCCGTAAGCCCTCCACTTGACTGCATGAACATAAGCCTGGGACTTCTCTTAACTTCATTCTCTTTTCCGTCCCCGCTATCTTTTTCTGTTCCATCTCCGTTTTCCCCTTCTGTCCCATCTCCGCTATCTTTTTCTGCCCTATCCCCGCTTTCTTTTCCCTCCATTCCTTCTTCCAGAGATTCCTGTACCATATTAATATACCTGCGGAGCACAGGAGAGAGATATGCATCCACTACGGTTGTTTCCCCTCTGCTTACGAGTTTAATTAAAGGGCTTGCCTGATGGGAGAGAGACACCTGCGTAAAACCGATTTCTATTGCAAGCCTGCCGAGTTTGAGTTCATGCTCAGGATACCTGTATGCATGCATAAGTACGATTGCAGCCGAGTGAATCCCTGCTTCGAAAGCTGCTTTAAGCGTCTTTCTTGCGTTTTCGAGGTCAAGAGGAACAAGCTCTTTTCCATCAGCGTCGACCCTTCCGGATACCTCGATAACCCTTTCATAGAGCTGTTCCGGAAGTTCGATCTTCTGAGCAAAAATATCCGGTCGGTTCTGATACCCGATTCTCAAAACGTCCCCAAACCCCTTGTTTATAACAAGCACAGTTCGTTCCCCTTTTCGCTCAAGAAGAGCATTTGTGCCGACTGTTGTTCCCATTTTCACGGATTCTATAATTTCAGCAGGCAGTGGTGCATTTCCGGGCAGCCCGAGAATCTGCCGGATCCCGTGCATGGCTGCATCTCTATAGTGACATGGATCGTCGGAAAGAAGCTTGTACGTGATCAGTTTTCCATCAGGGCGACGGGCTACGATATCAGTAAACGTGCCTCCGCGGTCTATCCAGAATTGCCATCCGGCTTTGGGGGACATGAAGGGAATAATTGTAGAGGTGGTATTAATTGTTAATCAGGAGTTTGAGGTTTCAACCTGATTTCACTAAATTTGGAATTTATTTTTTCAAAACGACTGCGAGGGATTTGTGTACAGATAGGGAAATTCGAATAAAATGAAAAAGCTTTTAGAGTTAAAGTGTAAAAGGAAAGTAAAGAAATTGAAACTTTCTCATAGCTGATATGTGAATGAGGTAAATCAATGACAAATGAATGGGTGATGCAGCTTATTAGAGAAGCTTATGAAAGAAACCTTACAGAACTTGATTTATCTGGTAACCAGCTGAC
>NZ_DAGK01000008.1:0-136 GCF_002495725.1 Methanosarcina sp. UBA411 | reverse complement strand
GAAATTACAGAACTTAAAAACCTTACAGAACTGGACTTATCTGGTAACCAGCTGACACAACTGCCACCCGAAATTACAGAACTTAAAAACCTCACAACACTTTCTGTATCCTTAAACCAGCTGACACAACTGCCAC
>NZ_DAGK01000032.1:0-2921 GCF_002495725.1 Methanosarcina sp. UBA411 | reverse complement strand
TGCTGTGGAAGAAAATTCGTGGAGTGTTAGTAGGGAAGAAGGGATAAACATGAGCCTCACTGCAAACTACAATAACGGAATCAATAGACATGCAAACACTATCGGAAACCTGAACTTTGCAAGTTCTTCGGGCTCTAATGAATCTAACTCAAAAACTTTGCTGACAGGTGGATTTATTGTAATTGCTGTTCCAGCAGCCTTCTTGTTCTACAGAAGAAGAAAGCAATAATCAGAAAAGAGTCAACTAATATCATATTTATGGGGGTAAAATATGATAAAATTTGCACAGGCAGCCCGTATAGCGTCAGGGAGTATAGGAAGTGCTAAGCTCAGATCTGCGCTCACTACATTGGGAATAGTAATCGGGATAGCTGCAGTAGTTGTTAACGTATCTCTTGGTGCTAGTTTTAACCAGTTTTTTACTAATGAGATCTCTTCTGTAGGCTCTAATTTTATTATTGCAGCCAGCGAGCAGCCAAACCTTTTCTTTGATAATGAGTACAATCTCATTAAGAATACGCCTGGAATTTCTGGTGTATCTCCAAGAAAATTAATGAGTGGAGATCTCACATATCTTTCTGAAACTAAAAACGTCAATGTTGCAGGAATTAACAAAGATTTTCAGGAAATTCAGGGTCTGCAAATGGAAGAGGGCACTTTCCTGACAGATAAAGATAGCGCTGCGGCTGTTCTTGGATACGATATTGCAAATGATGAATTCAGTAAGAATATTTCCCATCGAAGCAATGTAGAGATCGCTTTTCGACAGGAAAACGGTACGGTTGTGAAGAAGAGTTTTAAAGTAAAAGGAATCTTGAAAAATTCCAAGCCAACTGTTGTGAGTGAAGACAGTGACTATGATTTGACAGTTTTCATTCCCGTTTCCACTATGAATGAGATGATCGGGGAACATGACTATGGAGCTTTCCTTGCAATGGCAGACAGCCCTGAAAAAATTCGTGACATTTCCGATGAAGTTGATAGCAGATTAGCCAGGAATTTCGGGGTTCCGGAAAGAGATATTGACGATGAGGACTTAAAACCCTATTACGTCTTTAATCAGGAGGAAGTTCTTGAGCAGACTGGAAAAATAGGAGACGCTTTGAGTTCTTTTCTACTTGCTCTTGCTCTAATCTCTCTCTTTGTGGGCTCGATAGGAATCATGAATATTATGCTTGTGACCGTAACTGAAAGAACCAGAGAAATTGGAATAATGAAATCTGTAGGTTATAACAATTCCAACATTTTATTCCTTTTTTTACTGGAGTCTATAATGGTCAGCTTCTTTGGGGGAATAGTAGGTACTACAATCGGTGGTCTGGGAGCTTACGCTCTTGAAGTCGCCCTTAAACTTCCTCCGGTTTTTCCCTTAACATTAATTGAAATAGGGATTGCAGTTTCGGTTCTTGTTGGGATAACTGCTGGCTTATACCCTGCAAGAAAAGCGGCACGCATGAATCCTGTGGACGCCTTGAGATATGAATAAAAGTTTGTCTCGTAAAAGGGCTATTCTCTCTGGAGAATACCCTTTTCTTTTTCAATCCTTTCTTCTACCAGTTCAATTGGATATTGATTGGATGAAAAGAGTTTCAAAGTAACTTCTTAATAAATAACTCTACAAATTTATTTATCGAATTTAGTGCACTGGAAAATCACTCTAATGTTGTGATTTAAGTATAAAAATCAGAATAGGTTGTATCTTATGGTAACCAGATACTGTGAATTAATCTGAGTATTATGAAAAACGGAGGGGTGGATATGGAAATGAAGATTTCGATTGCAGATGTTTCTGCTCCCAGAGATTCAATTTTGGAGAACGGAACCGAAAATTCCAGACATGAAGGAGAACTTCCCTCTGGAGAATACCTAGTTAATTCAAACGAAGAGCCGTTTAAATGTGAGTTGAGCCGTTCTAGATATCTGCAGAGTGATGAAACACATAGGACATCAGCTCCCGTTATTGAAGTTCTTGATCTCAAAAAGAGTTATTTTCTTGGAGATCTGGAGGTCCCAATTCTTCATGATATCAATCTAAAAGTGCGCGAGGGAGAATTCCTCGCTATAATGGGACCCTCTGGCTCAGGGAAGAGCACACTTATGAATCTTATAGGTTTTCTTGATAGGCCTACGGAAGGGAGAATCATAATTAAAGGTCTGGATATTAATAAACTATCTGATAAGGAGGTTGCTAGGCTCAGAGGGTTAGAAATCGGTTTTGTTTTTCAGACATTCAACCTGATCCCCAGACTTACAGCTCTTGAAAATGTCGAGCTTCCTACCTATGCCAATACAAGGAGCGGAGTCGATGCTCATGAAAGAGCAAAGGCGTTACTTAAACTCGTGGGTCTGGAAGATCGGATGCACCACAAGCCGGGTGAGCTTTCAGGTGGCCAATCTCAGAGAGTTGCTATTGCCAGAGCTCTTATCAATGACCCTGCAATCCTCCTTGCAGATGAGCCAACTGGAAATCTGGATTCGAAGACAGGCTGTGAAATTCTAAATATGTTTAGAAAACTCAACGAAAAAGGAAGAACCATTGTGATGATTACTCACGATCCTGAAATTGCAGGACACGCAGACAGGATAGTGCTCGTAAAAGATGGGATCATTCAGAATACGGAATAACTCATTTTTGTATTTTAGAACTTAAGCAAATTGGGGTGTGGAATTAGAATGACAAAAATCAAATGTTCACTTGTCTCTCTTGTATTATCTTTGTTTTTGGTTTCCTCGATGTTTACATCTCCTACCTCTGCATCTGTAGGGGGTGCCAATCTGAAAGTTACAATAGTCGAAACAAATCCTTACCCTGCAAAAATAGGAGAATATCTGAACCTGACTGTCCAGGTGGAGAACATTGGAGGGGATAAAGCTGACAATGTCGACATCCAAATTGTACCTCAATATCCCTTCTCTCTTGA
>NZ_DAGK01000025.1:0-10841 GCF_002495725.1 Methanosarcina sp. UBA411 | reverse complement strand
CGTTAATTTCAAATCCCTTTATAGTGACTCTATCGACCCCGGAACTGTCCATCTGCGTAATCAGAGGTTTATTACTTGGCCAGTCTGCGTTATCTTCGAGTTTTATTACAGCATTATGATCTCCTTCTAAGATCGTATTATTTCCAATTAAAATACTATCAGAGATGACATATGTATTTGGACCTTTCAAGTAAACGGTTGAAAACTGTGGATTTTCTGCAACATATTTAAGAGCTTGATTTATCTCTATCTGATCGTCAATCCCATCAGAGGTAAAGTCTCCACTTCCATCGCTAGCTACATACACAGCCTTATTTGATGGCTTAGGAGGGAGATTGGACTCTATGGCATAGAAAATAAACATACTCAACGCAAACAAGAGTATGAGAACTACAACGTAAAATCCTATTTTTTTCCAGTTTTGTTGTAAGTATCTCTGATATTTTTCATCCATTTTATTCCTTACATTTTATTATAAGCTTAGATATTTAGGACTTACGCGCTTGAAACACAAAATGGAGCACAACAGACATCCCAGAAAAATTTATAAACTAGGTGGGTGAAGAAGTTTATAAACTAAATAGGTGAAAATCTAAAGCTATTGATTTCTCAACTGACCACATAATTTTCAAGATTAGAAAATTCTATGAATAAATCCTGACAGGGATTGAGGGTTCAGGCCATCTATTACGTTTTTGATGCCATCGTGGAGATCTGGGCATATAGTCAGCGCTTTATTTGAAGCAACAATAGTGCCGTCCGAATCCCTTATAATTGCCTCGATTTCTGAAAAATTCGACTCTCCACCGAAAATACTATATCTTTTAGTAAATATTGTTATTAGACAGTAAAAAATATTTTAGAATTGAGCATTATGATCATGATATTCCATGCTATAGTATACTTTAGCCCATTGAAATTTCAGGAAGTTCAGATAGCTCAATTTCATATTATGGGGGAACAATAATAGATGGAGCTCTCTTTACTGGCAAACGTTGACATACTTCTTGGATTTGCTATTTTAATTCTTACTATTTTCTACAGATTTCAGTTTCCTCCTGTATTGGGCTTTCTTGTGACCGGAATGCTGATTGGTCCATATGGACTTGGGATTCTAAACGTAGGGGAGAACGTAGAACTGAATGCGGATCTCGGTGTAGTCTTTCTACTTTTTACGATCGGAGTTGATCTTTCCTTAAAAGAACTCTGGAAAATGAAAAAGGCTTTATTTCTGGGTGGAACTCTCCAGATTCTCTTAACTACGTTTCTAGTCCTCATTGTATGTTCATATCTAGGTTTCAGCTCCGCCACCTCTGCCTTTCTTGGTTTCTTAATTTCTCTTAGCAGTACTGCAATAGTACTTAAAGTCCTTCAGGACAGAAATGAAGTTTATACACAGCATGGGAAAACTTCACTTGCAATTCTAATATTTCAGGATCTTGCTATCGTTCCCTTAATTCTTATTACTCCATTATTGGCTGGAGATTCGCTAAATTTTGAGGGTTCACTTTCAACCGTTTTTCTAAAAGGCTCACTAATCATTCTGGTTTTTATTCTGAGTGCTAAATTCCTGGTTCCCTGTATATTCTACCATGTGGGCAGAACAGGAAATAAAGAGTTATTCCTTGTTAGTGTTGTATTTATATGCCTATCTACGGCTCTCCTTACCTCGAGTATTGGGCTGTCTCTTGCCCTTGGAGCTTTTTTAGCCGGGATTGTCATATCCGGTTCCCAGTATAGCCAGCAGGCAATGGGAAATATCATGCCTTTGAAAGACATGTTCATGAGCTTCTTTTTTGTGTCTGTAGGCATGCTCCTGAACACCGGATATTTGCTTGACCATCTCCCTACCCTTATTCTTGCTTCTATTGCCTTAATAATTATAAAAACGGTTGCAGGAGCAATCGTGCCCTTAATTTTAGGCTACCCATTACGTACAACTATATTGACCGGACTCGCACTATCTCAGATAGGAGAATTCTCTTTTGTTCTTTCCAGATTGGGGGTGGAATATTCTCTCCTAACAGAAGAGATGTATCAGGCGTTCCTTGCAGTTGCTATCATTACTATGGGAGTTACTCCCTTTTTGATCAGTGCTTCCTACAAGCCTGCCGAGTTCATTATTAAAAAGGTTTCAGGCACAACCTATGGTATGAAACTGATACACGGTTTATATTCGGAACCTATTAAAGAAGAAGAACAGGCCGAGCCTGAAATGAAAGATCACTTAATAGTCGTAGGCTTCGGTTTTTCTGGAAGAACAGTCTCTAAGGCTGCAAAAGCAGCAGGCATCCCTTATATCATTGTAGAAGCAAACCCTGAAACTGTTCAGCAGGAAAAACAGAAAGGGGAAAAAATCCACTATGGAGACGCAACATTTGAGGCTGTACTAGAACATGCAGGTGTCAAGAATGCGAGAGTTCTAATCATTGGAATCTCGGATGCAGCCGCCACCGGAAAAATAGTAGAAACTGCAAAACAATTGAATCCGAATGTCTGCGTCATCGCAAAAGTACGGGATCTACAAGAAATGAAACGTCTCAATGCCCTAGGCGCGGATGAAATCATCCCAGAGGAATACGAAACCTCAGTAGAAATCTTTGTCCGCATGCTGGAAAAATATCTTGTTCCGAGAGAGGATATTGAAAAACTCGTAAACGATATGCGTGCCAATGGTTACAGGATGCTGCGGAGATTATCCGGCAATACATGTACTGATAGCGAATTCAGTATAAAGGATGGGCTTCAGGGAATTGAGATTCAAGTCCTTAAAGTAACGTGTGGATCAAGTTTCGATGGAAAAACCTTGGCAGACCTGAATTTCAGAAAAAAACACGGAGTGACAGTACTTTCAGTTCGCAGAGGATCAGATCTGATCTACACTCCAGAAGGCAATTTCATCCTTCAGGCAAAAGATGCCTGTATCCTTCTTGGAAAGCCTGAGGATCTTTGCAGTATCAGAAGGTTCTTTGAAGGTGTTCACGGATAAGCATTACTTTCCCGAATTAATTTCCGTCTATCCTGTGTATATGCAATACAAATATATCCCATGTTCCTGACTTTTTCCCATGCGTCAGATAATTCTCGCGTCTGCATCTCCAAGGAGAAAAGAACTGCTTAAACAGCTTATAGGAGAGAACTTTCTGGTCCATGCCAGTTCCTATAGGGAATCTCCTTACCCTAGTCTGCACCCTGAAGAGATTCTCTTAAAGCACTCCGCCGAAAAAGCCAGAGATGTGGCTAAACATTTTAATTCCGGACTTATAATTTCGGCTGATACCTCGGTTCTATTTAATGGGAAACTTCTGGGAAAGCCCCAATATTCTGATAAGGCAGAAGAAATGCTTGAAATGTTAAGCGGACAGAGATTCAGTGTTATAACCGGTCTTACAGTCCTTGACCTTGACAGTGGTACGGAAATCAGCGAACTGGAATCCACGACGGTCTGGATGGATGAAATAAGCAAAGAACAGGTTTCAGCTTATATCAGGACAGGAGAACCCCTTGATAAAGCAGGAGCTTTTGCTATTCAGGGGAAAGGGGCAGTCTTCGTGGAAAAAATAGAGGGAGATTTCTTTAATGTCGTGGGCCTTCCTCTTTTCCGGCTTGGGAAGATCCTGGAAAAAGTTGGAGTATCTATATTTGAGGAAGATTTCTCCTAAAGTATCTTATTTTCAAGCCTCGAAATATTTGACTGCGCTGGATGGGACCTTTATTAAGCTTTCCCTAGGGAAGGTTGCGATCAAAGCTTTTTTTAAGGCTTGCGGCGAAAGTAATAAAGCATCTCTGAACAATTAGGTAACAATAAAGGATTTGAATAACTCTAAAATGTAAATTAAACAGATTAATCAGATTTAGTCTCATTTTTACCAAGTATTTTAACAAATATTTCAGTACTTAAATCTCCAGAGGTGTTCCGGATGCTCCAGGTTTATAATACTCTTACAAGAAAGAAAGAGGTTTTCAAGCCTTTAAAGGAAGGCGAAGTCTCGATTTACGCCTGCGGGCCTACAGTTTACAATATGCCGCATATAGGTAACTATCGTACCTTCCTGATGACAGATAATATTGTGAGAACTCTTGAGTACCTCGGATATAGAGTAAGGCTTGTAATGAACATTACTGATATAGATGACAAAACTATAAGGGATTCAAAAGCAGCCGGAATGTCACTTAAGGATTTTACGGATAAATATACGGAAGAGTTCTTTAAAGGCCTTGATATGCTGAACATAAAAAGAGCCTCAACTTACCCGAGAGCTACGGAAAATGTTGACAGCATGATTGAACTTACACAAAAACTAATGGACAAGGGATTTGCCTACGAAAAAGGCGGTTCGGTCTATTACAGAATTTCAGCATTTCCGGATTATGGCAAACTTTCAAAAATTGATTTTGATAATATTATAATTGGCGCATCAGTGGACTTGGATGAATACGATAAAGATAACCCCCGAGATTTTGCTCTTCTGAAAGCTTCAACCCCTGAAGAAATTGAAAGGGGAATTTACTATGAGAGCCCATGGGGGAAAATCCGTCCGGGCTGGCATATAGAATGCTCGGTGATGGCTATGAATTGCTTTGGGCCAACGCTGGATATGCATCTAGGTGGAGTGGATCTTATATTCCCTCATCATGAAAACGAGATTGCGCAGTCTGAAGGAGCAACAGGAAAACCGTTTGCATGCAACTGGATTCACGGAGAACACCTGATAGTTGAAGGAGAGAAAATGAGCAAGTCCAAAGGAAACATCTTCACACTTCCCGAGATTGTCGAGAAGTACGGTGGAGAAGTTGTGCGTTTTATGTTTCTCTCAGTTCACTACCGTAAAAAGCTTGATTATTCCGATGCCTTTGCAGAAAACGCGAAGAATAACTATCTGCGACTTAAGGAAACGCTAGAGAACCTTGAGTTTAGCCTGGAAAGCGCAGAAGATACAGCTTATCCAGAAGACGATGAAATTCTTAAAATACTTCCTGAACTTGAAATGCAGTTCAGAGAAGCTCTTGAGGACGACTTCAATACCCCAAAAGCTCTGAATGTTTTCAAGGAGCTTTCCCGTACAGCCAACAAGTACCTTGAATCTGGGAAAAATCGACAGGTCCTTGAGAAGCTCTATTCCCTTTACAGGCAGTTTTCGAATGTTCTGGGCCTTTTTGCCGAATCGGGAAAAAAGAAAATCCCCGAGGAAGTGATGAGACTTGTTGAAGAACGTGAAGCTGCCAGGAAACAGAAAAATTGGGCAATTTCAGACGCTATCAGAGAAAAAATAAAATCTCTAGGCTATATTGTACAGGATACGAAAGAAGGGCCAAATATAAAAGAATCTGAAGAAAGTTAATAAGACGTTTAAGGTCTAAAAAGGTCTAAATTTCATTAAGTTGAATCCTTAAAACGTCAATAATTATTTATCCATATATATACATTTTATTTACGTTAATCTATTCTCACTTAGGGCCGCATTCTCTTTTTCTGTGAGGTGCACCCGTATCGCCTATAGGGGGGCAGTTTCTGGATAAAGTAACTATTGATGAAAAAATAACTGTTGATGAAAAGGTTGTTGAGAATTCAGGCAGGAGTGCCTTAAAAGCAGGGCTTATTTTAGCCGAACTGGGACATGCTCCAGGTACAATAAAAAAATTTACACTCGTATCTCCAAAAGCCTTAGAAGAGAAATCTACAGAATCGCTTGATAATGCAATGCTCATGATCAAGGAGATCTCTAAAAAAGTTGTAGACAATCTGGAAGAAACTCCTGCTGAGTTCAGGCCATCTCAGGTAGAGCTGACTTTTAACTTGCTTTTGACTATGAGTGGAAAAGCAGTTATCACTAAATCGGAAAATGAGAAAAACCTGAAAGTAATGTTAACTTGGAAGGACAAAAGAGAGGAGACTGAGAAGGAAATCCCTGAAAAGTAAAGTTAAAGCTCGAGCTATACAGTTTATAAATCCTCTAATATAAGTGAATTGATTCAAAGAGAGGATTTTCTTAATCTAGCATTCACTTCTCTGTGACCAAGATTTTCGTATATCACTAACTCTAGATTCACTTCTCGGTAATCAAGATATTCATTTATTGGTAACTAATCACCTATTGGGTCTTTCAGTTAAATCCTGTAATTTTATCTAATTATCTGCATGGTTTCTAAAAGGAAAAAATAAGTATGATCTGAAGCAAATAAAAAGTGGTAGGTGGTATGAAATCCAAACTTCTTGTTTTGTTGCTTGCGATTTCGCTTGTTGCAAACGCTTACTTTGTCATGTTTGAAGAGCAGCCCTCATTTGAGGAAGGTCAGCTCCGGGAAATGCAGACTCGAATAAGCTCCCTTGAAGCGGAAAATAAAAAACTTAAGATGCAGATAAACCAGGAAAACAAGTTGCTTCAGTCTTTTGAAAATGGCTCTCAAATATGTCCTGCAGGAATTGAAGGTTTTGCTATTCTCCAAGGCCCTGCGGTTTTCCAGAAAGTCGAGCTTGAGAGGGCAGGTCCCTTTATCCAGAGAAGTGTTTCTGAGGAAGGAGCCTTGCTCAATATCTCAGTTGAGATCAGGCCCGGAAAAGGCCGCGTGCTCGTTCAGACAACCCCTCTTATGGGCGTGGTCTTCCAGGATGCTGCAAACACCGCTGTTTCAGTTGCTGAAAACAAAACCGGTAGACAAATGTCAAGCAGTGATATTATCTTCAGTATTACTGCTCCGGGTGAAACCCCGGGAGTAGATGGTCCCAGCGCAGGAGCTCTTATGACCTTGCTTACGATTTCAGCCATTAATAATGCCGAACTCAACAAGAGTATAACCCTTACAGGCACGATTGATGATGAAGGCAATATCGGTCAGATAGGTGGAGTTCTGGAAAAAGCGCAGGCATCAAAAGCTGGGGGCAAAACCCTTTTCCTTATCCCAAGAGAAAACAGTGAACTTGTTACATATCAACGTATAGAAAGGAAGCTTGGCGGTTTTACTGTTATTGAGCAGGAACCGAAAGCCGTAGATGCTAAAAAGTATATAGAAAAAGAGGTTGGAATCAACGTTGAATACGTGGACACAATTGATGACGTACTTAAGTATGAAAAAATCAACGTGTGAATTTTTACTGTAACTTGGATTGTAACTTGGGTTCTTTTTCGGGGATTTTTTCCCTGGAATTTACTTTTGTCGGCGCTAAAAATTGACTTTTTACGGTTTTGAGAACTCAGCCTGACTGTGAAGGACGGTCTGCCAGAAATATTACTGATTTCCAAGCTTTTTAACCATTTTGTAATATCTTAAGCTTTGTCCATTTTTAACTGGGATCACATCTTCGGCCTGTGTTTCATAGCCAAGAGCCCTGTAGAAAGGATATGCTACAAGTGAGGCATCCAGATTCATAATCCGAACTCCTTTTTCCACGGCTTTTTCTTCAAGCCCATACATGATTTTCTTCCCAAGCCCCATGTTCTGGTATTTCGGTTTTACAAAGACTCTTCTGGCGTTTGAACCGAAAAGAGTGCCTGTTCCTATAAATTCTTCTTCTGAAGCCAGGATCAGACAATGCCCTTCCAGTATATCATTAACGATATTCGCTCGATTGTGATAATCTTTGAAGTAATCAATTGCTTCCTGCGGGTAAACACGGAAATAGCAGGTATCAATGGTCTCATTTATTAATTTTCTCAAAGAGTCCGCATCTTGAGGTTCAGCTATTCTAATTATCATTTCTTCAGCCACTTTATCCCCATCTGGCTTTTATATTTAGGAAATATCTTTTGATTACTTTTGGAGTATTTAAATTTTTTTAAGTCTATCGACTCTTTATCCCTCTTTATTGACTCTTTATTGATTCTTAGGCCATTTTTATAGTTGGGGTTTTCTGGTATGAAAATACAGAATCTTGAAGCTGCATCTATGCTTTAAATTCATTCATCTGAATTCATCTGGATTCATCCAGGTTCATCCTGTTCTACTATTTTTCTATTTATGTCTTCTATTTTATTTATATGGCGTAAAGTATATATTTCATACACGCTGAGATTGAAATCGTTTCAGGCTGCTGTCTGATGTATACTTTTAAATTCAAAAAAACAACCTTTTATTGATTATGCCACCCGAAATCATGCCTATTATTGAAGAGCCTGCTCTTATTGTGACCAATAATGAAACTTCACTGGTAGTTGCCGATATACACCTCGGGATCGAGTGGGATCTGTACAGGAGCGGGATCAACTTACCCAGCCAGATGAAAGGGAGGCTGGACAGGCTTCTAGGTTATATCCAGACAAATCTCCCTGATAGAGTAATACTTCTTGGAGACGTAAAGCATAATGTTCCTCAGGTCTCCTGGCAGGAGAAAGATGAAATTCCTCGCTTCCTCGAAACACTTGCAGAACATACACATGTGGATATTTTCCCAGGAAACCATGATGGAGGAATCGAACTTCTTTTCAACAGGCAAAAGGACATTTCGGTGCATTCCGCACGTGGCGAAGTGCTTGACGGGGTAGGATATTTCCACGGGCACACTTGGCCTGCGCCTGAACTGCTGGCCGCATCTTACGTAGTCACCGCCCATAATCATCCCACTATCCGTTTTACAGATTCGTTTGGCTACTCAGTAGTTGAGCCTGCCTGGATCAAGACAAAATTCAATCTGGAGGCTCTGAAAGTTCATTTTGGAAATCTCGATTTTGAGAATCCTGCACAGTGGGCAGATCCTGAACTTTTTGTAATGCCGGCTTTTAATGAACTCTGTGGGGGTGTTCCTTTTAACGAATCCACTCAGGAAGATCTTTTGGGCCCGGTTTTTTCCTCAGGCGGAATTGAACTTGAGGCTTCCGAAGTGTATATGCTTGACGGGACAAGGCTTGGACTGCTTAAGAATATTCGGAAGCTGCAGCATACAAGAGTTAGAAGCAAGACTGGAAGCAGGAAACGCAACAATTCAAAAGGCTCTATGTAAGACGACCTGGCATGTAGACAAGGATTAGCTTTAATAAGACAGAAGATTAGGCTTGAGTTATAGAACGGAACCTTGTTATAAAATAGTTTTTTAGATTGAATTTTGCAACTAACGGCAGGTTTTTAAAAATAGCTGTGTCTAACTCTGACTTTAGGCTTCGAACCAACAATGAAATTCTTTTCAATTTTTTTCTGTTTTTCATTTGGAATCCGTTCAGTAGGAACTCGTTCAGTATTTACATAGATTCTTGCTCTCAATGTTTATATAATATGCATGGATGTGTATGGAAAAAATTAAATGTTAGGACTCGGGCTAATAGATAGTTATTATTCCTGAAATTTGGACTTGCAGCTTTCAGCCATAGAAGTGTGAATAAATAATTCACATATCAGCAATTTACATATCTAAGAATTCACAAATCTCCGTGAGACCCTCCAAGATTCTTTTCTTCTGCGGGCACTCGAACTGATTTACTAACGGTTGATTCGCGGATTATTAATTTATTATTGATTTATTTATGGTTAGCTTACTGACTTAAATGTGATTACTGATCAATTTAATAATTTATTATTGGCTTAATGATTGATCACTAATCGATTACTAAGCGGTTTATTCGCATTCACCTGAATAGGATGTACTGATTCGATGAGCATAGAAATTAATAATGAAAAAATGTCAGATAGCCTTGTGCCTTCTGACAATGAATCTGACAATAATGATATTTCAGATAGCAGGGTCTTTGATGATTCTAAACTTGCAAAACTAAACAGCATCAGAAACCAGGGATTTAACCCATACCCCTATAAGTTTGAAAAGAATGGGGATATCTGTGAAATCCAGAAAAAGTTCGAGGACTTTGAAAAGAATGAGGGGCTAATGGTTAGAACCGCAGGAAGGCTCTACAATATTCGCAGGCTTGGAAAAATGATATTTGCCGATCTTGGAGACCAGGGAGGCAAAATTCAGGTTACTTTAAGAAAAGGAAATCTTCCTGATGAGGATTTCGAGACTTTTAAAACCCTGGTTGACTCGGGAGATATTGTAGGCGTTCAAGGCACACTTTTCAGGACAAAAAGGGGTGAAAACTCCATCAGCGTGTCCGAATTCTCCCTGCTCTCAAAATCCCTCTGTGCCCTCCCAGAAAAATTCCACGGCTTAAAAGACATTGAAACCAGGTATAGGAAAAGGTATCTTGACCTCATAGTCAATGCTGATAAACGAGATATCTTCGTCATGAGGAGCAAATTAATTTCCGAGATCAGGCGTTACCTTACTGACAGGGAATTCCTGGAATTTGAAACTCCAATACTCCAGAATGTGTACGGAGGAGCAAATGCAAGGCCTTTTACAACTTTCCACAACTGTCTAGAACAGAAACTCTTCCTCAGGATTGCTCCAGAACTCTACTTAAAGAGGCTTGTTGTTGGCGGCTATGAGAAAGTCTTTGAGATCTCCAAGAATTTCAGGAATGAAGATATCGACACAACCCATAACCCTGAATTCACCATGATCGAGGTCTATGAGGCTTACAGGGATTACAATGACATGATGGACTTAACCGAAAGCCTCATTTCGGAACTTGTCTTCAAGCTGACTGGCAGCTACGAAGTCAAAATGGGTGAAAACACGCTCAATCTCCAAACTCCCTGGAAGAGGATTTCCATGGAAGATGCCTTAAAAGAGTATGCCGGGCTTGATGTCTTTGCTCACTCTCTTGAAGAGTTGAAGCAAATCGCAATTGAAAGCAGAATTGAGGACTATGAAAAGGCAAAAACTTACGGAGAATTCCTTGCCTTGCTCTTTGAAGGCTTGGTAGAGGACAAACTGATAAATCCGACTTTTATTTATGATTTCCCTGTTGAAAATTCCCCACTTGCCAAGAACCACAGGTCAAAAGAAGGCTTTG
>NZ_DAGK01000023.1:9802-28563 GCF_002495725.1 Methanosarcina sp. UBA411 | reverse complement strand
TTTCAGTTTCGCGATGATATGTTTTAAAACTCTCACCGCCCAGAATTAACCGAACCGACAAAATCCTCGTCAGACAGAAAATAACTCCTGTCTCCATTATTGATGAACAGTAATTGCTGCATTTATCATGCAGGAAATTATAGTTATGCGTTCATAGTATTTAAAGGTATCTATTTCCTTAGAAATTAAGAAGGAACTTCAACCAAATGACTATGAGAAAACCCATTCAGCACAACAACTTCATGCTGAAACCGGGAACACATATACATCAGTTTTAATATATAAAGCTTTTTGTTCAGGAACATTCTAAAAAAACAAATTAAACAAAGGATGAAAATCTGTTTTGTTAAAACCCTGACATTCACTCTCAAATCACGAATTCAAGAGCGAGCCGCACTTGTTTTGCGCGTAGGACATACAAAGGAATATCCGATATAAATACCTGTCGCCTGTCCTATAACTTAGAAAAAAATAAAAATAAGAAGAGAGTAAAAGAAAGCAAAAAAGCGCAGCATTAAAATAATAACAGAAAGTTGAAAGCTGCATGACGAATAACCTTAAAGCTCGAAAAAACGATATATAAGGGATTTAAAGGTATAAAAATAAAAAATAAAACTATAATAAAACTACATATAACGAGGTATCAAACTGGCAGACTTAAAGAAACCTACATCCAAAGCCAAACCCCAGACGGAAGAAAACGTTACAAGAGTACGAACGCCGCGCAGGGAAAATAATGAGATCCTGGCAACTGTTGAAAGTCTCCTGGGTGCAAATCGACTAAGGCTCCGTTGCATGGATGGGGTCGTTCGTATGGGGAGGATTCCAGGTTCAATGAAGAAAAAAACCTGGATTAGAGAAGGAGACGTCGTTATTGTCGTGCCCTGGGAATTCCAGAACGAAAAGGCAGATGTAATCTGGAAGTACACAAGGCCGCAGGTAGACTGGCTTGAGAGGAAAGGATACCTGAAAGGATAATATGGGAATGGATCAGGAAAAGAAGATAAGGCGCATCGATAGCGCTAAAGATAAATCTCGGGCCAGGGAGAAGGATTCCGAGCGGCTGAAAGTAGAAGAAAACGTATTCGACGTTCCCACCCTTAAAATTCTTTATACTCTATCCAATAAAGGTATAATAAAAGCAATGGGTGGAGCTATCAGTACTGGAAAGGAAGCAAACGTATTCTATGCTGAAGGCCCGGATAAAGAGCTGGCTGTAAAAATATACAGGATTGCAAGCAGTACCTTCAAGGCAATGGATGCCTACATTATGAAGGATCCTCGCTTCACAAACATTAGAAATAACAAGCGAGACATCATTTTTGCATGGACACGCAAGGAACTTCAGAACCTGAAACGTGCCAAAAGCGCAGGAGTCCGAGTTCCGGAGCCTGTACTTGCCGAAAAGAATATTCTTATCATGGAATTTATGGGAGAAAAAGAGACACCTTACCCTCTCCTTAAAAACACGTATCTTGAAAACGAGGAGGCAAAGCAGATTTTTGAGACAGTAGTTGAATATATGCGTCTCCTTTATAAAAAAGCAAACCTTGTACATGCTGATCTAAGCGAATATAATATCCTGATCGACCCGAATAACCTGACTCCCATATTTATTGATATGGGACAATCCGTAACCCTGGAGCATCCTAACGCCCGGGAGTTCCTTTACAGGGACGTGCAAAATATACTCAGGTTCTTCAGCCGCTATGGGATAAAGGACAAACCTGAAGAGCTATTTACAAAAATACAGGCGGAATAATATGACTCAGTATGTCAAAATCCCCAAAGAAAGAGTCGGAGTAATCATAGGCCCGAAAGGAGAAACGAAAAAGCTTATCGAGGACAAAACCGCGTGCCAGCTTGAAATCGATAGTGAAAGCGGAAAGATAGACATTACCTGCGAGGAAGATCCATTAAAAGAGTTCAGGGTTCTCGAAACCCTAAAAGCAATAGGAAGAGGGTTCAGCCCCGAAAAAGCTATTGAACTTCTTGATGACGAAATGCTTATGCTTGAGATTATAGATCTTTCCGACGTTGCTACTACTCCAAAAGAGCTTCAGCGGATAAAGGGTCGGATAATAGGAAGAAACGGAAGAACCAGAGAACTTGCAGAAACTCTGATAAGCGTAAAAATCTCTGTCTACGGAAAAACCGTATCCGTACTTGGGCACCCTGAACAGAACACTATAATCCGGACAGCTATAAGGATGCTGCTCGATGGAGCTACCCATGGTGCAGTCTACAAGTTCCTTGAAAAAAAGCATCAAGAGCTTTTGCAGTCCCAGCTTGACTCAATTGATTTTTATTAAGAAAAAAATCAGGGCCTTAAAATATTGTACCTAAGGCCCTTATGATATAACTAAACTTTTTAACTAAACATTTCTGGAAAACTGGTTTTCAGTTTTCCGTTTTTGCTAAAGCTTTTACCTAAAACTTCTCAACTAAGCTTTCTCAAAACCCAACTCTTATTCCCGAGTTTCATCAGGCCTCTTCTAAGAACTCTTCATCCTCTTCGGATCTTTTACCTTTTCCTTCAAGGAAGTTACCTCGCCCAGGTTTTGCATTAATTGATTCCTCAATCCAGATTACTTCACCTCTTGAAAGAGTATACTCGGGAAAAACTCCTTCCATACCTTCAAAAGGAGTCCACCCCGCTTTACTGTGCAGGAACTCAGCCTTTATAGGGCGAAGCTCGCGAGGATTTACAATAATCAGGTCTGCATCAAAACCCACCTCAAGCCTGCCTTTGGATTTGCGATCTAGCCCAAAGGCCTTTGCCGGATTCCAGCTTGTAAGCATGATCATCTGTGAAAGCGGCAGGATGTTCTTTCTTACTGCAGCAAGCATAAGAGGCATAAGGGTCTCGACCCCGGGCACTCCCGAAGGAGCTACTCTTATATCAACATCCTTTTCAGATTCCAGATGTGGGGCATGATCCGAAGCCACCATGTCAATAGTGCCATCGTTAATCCCGTTTACAAGAGCTTTAATACTGTGGCTTCCCCGGAGAGGAGGATTCATTTTTCCAAAAGATCGGAGCCTTTCCCAATCTCGAGTAGAGAGAAATAGATGATGAGGAGTAACTTCACAGGTGAAAAGGGGTTCTTTATTTTCTCTTCTTGCAAGGTATTTTTCCTTTCGTATAAGACCTATAGCTTCAAGCGTACTCATGTGGCAAAGATGAGCCTTTACTTGTAGTTTGGAAACAAGCTCCAGGGCTTTTTGAACAGCAACCGCCTCACACTCATTCGGACGTACCCTTGAATGGTACTCATAAGAAGTATCTCCTTTTAACAATCCTTCCAACTCAAGGCGCATTTTCTCATCTTCGGCATGGATAGTCGCAAGCCCACCCAGACGTTTGATTTCGGCAAGAGCCTCTTCGAAGGTATCCTCATTAATATTTAGCCCGCCTGTGGACTCAGCCATGAAGATTTCCCCAAAAGCAGTAACCCCCAATTTCCAGAGTTCTTCTAATTTCTCTATATTACCTGTTACCCCGCCATTGATTCCAAAATCGACAATAGACTTCCCCTTGGCAAGTTTAAGTTTTTGCTCGAAAGATCGTCTGTCTGTCGTAGGAGGCACTGTATTAGGCTGGTCGATGACAGTTGTAATTCCTCCGGCCGCTGCCGCACACGAGCCCGTATACCAGTTTTCCTTTGAGGTTATGCCGGGTTCCCTGAAATGGACATGTACATCAATCCCGGCAGGAAGAGTAAGAGAACCGCCTGCATCTATTATCATATCCGAGCTTGATACTCTGAGATCTTTTCCTATTTTAGTAACTTTGCCGTCCTCAATAATGATCTCGGCAGACTGAAGTGAATTATTATAATAGATCCGTGTATTTTTGATAAGAATATCAGGCATGGGCGTCTATATGCATATAAACGTACTTAAAACCTGACATCAGAGAGAACAGGAAATGGTTCAAAGAGAGAAAGAAATTTCAGAGAAAAAACAATCAAAAACATGAAAACAACATTAGAGAACCAAAAAGAAAAACGAGAACAACATTAAAGAACTAAAACGAGAAACAAAACTGAGAATTAGTATCGTAATGAAAAAATAGAGTAAATGACGAAAAAATATAGAAAAGTAGATAAGGACTAGGAAGAAAAAGTCAACAATCCTTTTTAATTCAGTTTGATCTTCTCAGCCGTAGCAAGATAGATTACACTTTCACATATATTGCAGCAGTGATCTGCAATTCTTTCAATATAGCGAATCAGGAAAAGCAAATATGTGGCTTTGGAAATAATACTTGTATCTTTTGCCATCATTTCAATTAACTCAACCCAGACGGCATAAAAAAGCCTATCAACTTCTTCATCCCGGGATGCTGTCGCTCTTGCAAGCTCTACATCCTGAGTCTTGAAAGCTTGGAGGGAATTTTCAAGCATGTATGTTGCAATATCGGACATTTTTTTCGTATCTACAAGAGGTTTTATATGCTTACCTTCAATTTTTCCGGGAATTTTGGCAATATTCATAGATAAGCCTAAAATCCGTCTGAGGTCTGCTGTGATCTTGAGAGCGGACACGACGAGCCGGAGATCGCTAGCCATAGGTTGTTGAAGTGCAAGAATATCAAAAATAGAAGACTCAATTTCTTCTTCAAGATCATTTACTTCTGCCTCAAGAGCGAGCGTTTTTGCAGCAAGCTCGACATCAAGATCTATAACTGCAACCATTGAGTCCTTGAAAGCCAGCTCAACGATTTCTCCAAGGGAGAATATGGATTCCCTGAGCAGATCCAGCTGCTTTACGTATTGTTCTCGAGCCATTAAATCACCCAAACCTGCCTGTAATATAATCCTCTGTACTCTGTTCCTGTGGATTTTGGAAAATTTGCCTTGTCTGACCGAACTCAATCAATTTCCCCATAAGGAAAAATCCGGTATAATCTGATATCCTAGCTGCCTGTTGCATATTATGAGTTACGATTACTATGGTATAATCTTTTTTAAGGTCCATAATAAGATCTTCAATCCTGGCAGTGGAAATCGGATCAAGAGCGCTGGTGGGTTCATCGAAAAGAACTGTTCTGGGTTTTACTGCTAGAGTCCTGGCAATGCAAAGTCTTTGCTGTTGTCCACCACTCAGAGAAAGAGCAGGAGACTTAAGCCTGTCTGAAGTTTCTTCCCAGATCGCAGCTGACCGGAGGGCTTGTTCAACAATGCCGTCAAGATCTTTCCTGTCTGCACCATGTATACGCGGTCCATATGCAACATTATCAAAAATCGACATCGGAAAAGGGTTTGGTTTCTGGAAAACCATACCTACTTTTTTACGAAGGTCAACAACGTCTACATCTGGTCCGTAGATATCCTTTTCTTCTATCGAGATTTTACCTTCGATTCTGCAATTCTTAACAAGATCATTCATCCTATTTAAGCAGCGGAGGAATGTAGATTTGCCACAGCCGGACGGCCCTATAAGGGCAGTTACGCTGTTTTTGGGGATTTGCATTGAAATATTATTAAGTGCTTGCTTTTCCCCGTACCACAAATTAAGATTGTCCACTTTTATCTGGACTTGAGATACGTTTTGAACACCCTTAGTCATTTAGGGACCTCATTATCATATAAATCTTGACATATTAAGAATAACACAAATCAAATTTTTAGTTTGTTCCTGTAATGCCTGCGGATCAAAACAGCTACAAGATTCAAACTTAGGACGATAATCAACAGAACCAGAGCTGTTCCATACTGAATAGGCCTGGTTTTTGCTATATTTGTCCCGGCCGTTGCAAGTACGAAAAGATGGTAAGGGAGCGCCATAAACTGAGAATAAACAGAATCAGGCAGCCTTGGCAAGAAGTATGCAGCCCCTGTGAAAAGAATAGGAGCGGTCTCTCCTGCAACCCTCCCTATGCTCAGCACTGACCCCGTAATTATTCCCGGAATGGCAGCTGGCAGTACCACGTGCCTGATTGTCTGCCATTTACTGACCCCAAGAGCAAGGGAGGATTCCCGATATTCTTTAGGAACCGTAATTAAGGCCTCTTCGGTAGAACGGATGATTACCGGGAGAATTAGAAGAGCAAGCGTAAGAGAAGCAGAGAGTATGGAAGGACCAAAACCAAAGTATTTCACAAACAATGCAAGCCCAAAAAGCCCGAAGACCACCGAGGGAGTGCCTGCAAGGTTATTGATTGCCATTTCAATTAGCCAGGTAGTGCGGCTTTCTCCTGCATACTCATTCAGGTATATAGCAGCCATAACTCCAATAGGCAGGGCTACGCTCATGGAGCCTATGATGAGATATATAGTACCTACAATTGCCGGATAGATACCTCCTTCAGTCATCATCCGGTTAGGCATTTGAGTAATGAACTCAAGATTAATTGCTCCGTATCCGTTCAAGATAATGTAACCCAGGATGATAAGTACAAAACCTGCAACTATTAATGTAGCAAGAATAAGCAGGGAAAAAGCAATTTTTTCACTTGTTTTAGAACTCAAACCCATGATCATCCCACCTTAAAACGATATTTCTTTTTAATCGAATCCGCAATCAGGTTAATTATGAAAGTAATGATGAAAAGTACAGATCCGACAGCAAAAAGAGCATGGAAGTGAGCACTTCCCTGAGGAACTTCCCCCATTTCAAGCGCTATTGTGGCAGTCATCGTCCTCACAGGATCAAAAAAGCCTCCAGGAAAAGAAGGTATTATTGCGGCATTTCCTGTTACCATCATAAGAGTCATTGTCTCTCCTATGGCCCTTCCGATGCCAAGCATTACCGCTGCTGAGATTCCCGACAGAGACGCAGGAATTATGACCTTATATATGGTCTGCCATTGTGTGGCCCCAAGAGCAAGAGAACCCTGCCTTAAAGTGCTGGGAACCGAACTTATTGCGTCTTCGGAAATGGTAATGATTGTTGGGAGTGCCATAATTCCCAGCATAATAGAACCTGTAAGAGCAGTCTGTCCCGTAGGCAGATTGAGAGTTTTCTGCATAAAAGGAACGAGTACTACAAGCCCAAAGAACCCAAAGACCACAGAAGGAATGCCTGCCAGAATCTCAATAAAAGGTTTCAAAAAATCCGCAACTTTTGGGTGTGCGAGTTCAGAAATATATATTGCAGAGGCGATCCCCAGAGGAACCGAAAAAAGAATTGATCCGGCAGTCACAAGAAGGGAGCCCAAAAGCAAGGGTAGTAGCCCGAACTGCTTGTTCACGGAAGTTGGATACCAGAATTTGCCTGTGAGAAAATCGAGAAGGGACGTTTCTTTAAAAAGAAGTAAACTGTCCCTGAATAAGAATATACATATGAGAAAAAGGATTAAGACCGTAAGAGTGCTTATAAAGAAAAGCACGGATTCGATCCCTTTTTCTTTTGAATTCTTGCTAAACATAAGATCTCCTGAAATATTTTTTCAGATATTACTGAACCGGGAAGTACCCCACCTCACTTATCAGGTTTTGCCCTTTCTCACTCATTACGAAATCGATGAATTCCTTTGTGAGACCTGAAGGTTCTCCATTCGTGTAGAAGTATAGAGCCCTTGAAAGTGGGTATGCACCACTGGTAATGTTTTCAGGACTTGGAGCCACAGAGCCGGCCCCCGCATCCAGGTTTAAGGCTTTTACGCTTTCATCAAGATACGCAACCCCGATGTACCCTACTGCATTGGGGTTCTGAGAAACCTCAAGCAGAATTCCTCCTGTGGCTGGCTGTGTAAGCGCGTCAGGGCGGTATTCGTCTCCAAGCAGAACCTCTTCTTTAAAGAATTCATAAGTGCCGGAACTGCTATCTCTGGAGATGGTTACAATCGGCCTATCCTCCCCGCCAACCTCTTTCCAGTTGCTGATACTTCCATTATAGATGCCGCGCAACTGACCAAAGGTAAGTTCAGAAATAGGATTTTGTGGATTTACAATCACGGAGATTCCATCATAAGCAATAGTATGTTCTACAGGATTGATCCCGTTCACCTTGGCAGCTTCTAATTCTTCAGGTTTCATCTCTCGGGATGCGGTAGCAATGTCCACTTCCCCGTCAATAAGAGCAGTAATTCCGACACCTGACCCACCTCCAGTCACGGATACACTTTTTCCAGGGTTTTCGTTTGTGAATTCTTCAGCCTCAGCCTGTGCAAGAGGTAACACTGTATCGGACCCTTTCAGAAAAATTTCCTGTGAGCCAGTTATTTCTGAGGACGTTTTTTTCGCAGGGACAGAGCCTTTGTCATTTTTGTCTCCAGTACATCCGGTTCCCAGGAAAACAAGTCCAAGTACTAATAATGTGAGAATTAAGTAACTTTTTGATCTGTTTGCCATCGGGGGTACTCCGCTTAAAGATAACGAATTAATAGCCTAAATCCAACAGGTTGTTAACGCTATACCCCACAATAAAAGAGAGAAATATATAAGGATTCGCTTTATATAATATAGAGAAGTATGTACGAGATAGAATAATATAAGAGAGTATTGTAGTATATATATCCTATATAACATATATACAAAACGAGAAATATCTTTAAGAAAAATCAGTATAAGAGTTTACTGGCAGGCAAAATAACTAGGTCAAAAACTGATAACAAGAAAGAAAGATTAAAAAATAACATCTAAGGTAAAGAACTAATGCTATAAAAAGATGGAAAGCCAGAAAAGCAAAGAGTGGACTCAGAAATCGAAAAGAGAACTCTGCGCTGCATGCCCATTTTCCTTACATAAATTCTGTTCCTGAGCCTTTACCTTACTTTCCTTTTCTGAAGGATACTTTTCCTGTTTCTTTACTTCAGGCTTCTTAGCCTCAAAATCAAATAGTCCTTTCTGTTTGGAATCAAAGTCAAGTGAAGACATTTTAACCCCGAAGACTTCCAGAATGCGCTCTACAGGGGGAAGAATCTGCTTCTTAACGTAGTAGTCGACATCTATCTGGATGTTGTGCTCCCTGACATAGTCCGGATCTTCAGCCCGATCAACAAAGAGTCCTTTTCCTGCGATAATGACAAAGGGTATCCTTGTTCCTATCGAAGGCAAAATGCCGGTTCGTTCTTTCAGCTTTTCGGCAACTGTAAGATGAGGCTGCTTGTTTTTGTAACTATCCGTTTTGCGTGTAAGGGTACGCGTGAGAATAAGGCTTTCGATAATCTCGGAATCTTTTGCCGGGTCAAGATTCCTGACATTGCTAACTATCTTACGGACATGTTCTACAGCCTGATCAACATCACCTTTTATAAGCACAAGCTCAAGTACCTTGTTGAGGGTTACCGAGGTCAGTTCGCACCAATCCCTTCGGACAGTCTCCATTCCTTTGACCTTAATCTTATCTTCCCAACCTGAATTTTTGGGTTCAAAGAGCCAGAGAGCATAACGTTTCTTTGCAATGAGAAGGGCACGTTTTGCAACGGACTCAAATTCAAGTTCCATCGGGTCGGGCAGGGAGGCAGAAACAATATTTGAAAGCCTGTTACCTATAAGGCTAACCTCTTCAAGAGATAAATCTCCTCTGGATTTACAATGAACAAAGACGCTGTCCGTATCTCCGTAGGCAACCGACAGCTCAATTACCCTATCCGAAAGAGAGAGTTCTCCGGCTTCATTAAGGAGTAAAGCCGCTCCGTTCCTAAGGACTATTTTTCCTATAGTGCTATTGATAATCTCTCGGGTATTGAGAATATTGCTTCTTCCGAAACTGGTTACAGCATTTGCAAGCGTCAGGCTGTAGAGTCTTGCCCGGGCATATCCGGAATAACCATAAAAGCTGTTTAACAGAATTTTCAGGGCGAGTTGAGTAGCATCAAGTACTCTGTACTCATTTTCATTGGAGGTACTTCTCATCCTTTTCTTTGTCTGTGTCCTTTTGTTAAGCAAATCTTCGAGGATCGAAGGGACGATTCCTTTGTAAATTTCAGGAGGCACGAACTCTCCTCCAGACGGAGGTTTGATAGTCACTCCATCGGGTCTGTCACCAGTAACTACTGTAGTATAGCACAGGTTATGTGCCATCATTATAGTCGGGTAAAGGGACTTGTAGTCAAGAATAAGCACATTTTCCAGAAGGCCTTTCTGAGGTTCCAGGACCTCTCCTCCTTTGAGGTCAGAACTCATTTCATATCTCTCAGCCGAGATTCCGTCATCAGGTTTTGGAAGGAGAACTCTGTCGCGAAGCCCAAACTCTCTGAGAAGAAGAGTTTCAACCATAGAAGTCTGGCCTCCGTCAACGGTTTCTTGAAGTAGGCTTCCACTTACCTGAGCAAGGGCGACGTATTTGTCAAGGAGCCTCAAATTAAGGATAAGTTCAAGGGCAAGCTCTGCATCCCTGCGTGAGTAATCGACAAACTTTTGGAATTTTTCTCCTGTATCTAGCCAGTACTCTCCCATTTCTAGAGGAGGTACATCCAGCTTTTCTCGATTCAGAAGTTCCTTTGAAACAGCACGCAGGGTGTACTGCTTCAGACTGAAGGCTCTTCTTACCAGAGGAAGAGCATCCACAACCACCCTGCCTTTTACTTCGGTTCGGGTAATAAGCCCAAATCGCCTGTAACCGATTTTACTGCCGTCCCGACCAACAACAGGATTTATTACTTTCCCTTGCGCGACTAGAGTTTTTACTCTGTCTGTTATATAGGGGATATCGAAATCTTGGTGATTGTATCCAACTACAATGTCAGGATCGTACTCACAGAAAATCTCGAAAAACCGATTTAGCATTTCGGTCTCGTCCTTGCAAGGTTGCACATCCGAATTCAGACCTTCCACAGGTTTTGCCAGAAGCACAAGGGTTTTATGTCCTTTATATTCCGGCTCGAAGGAAAAGCTGATCATGATTATAGGTGAAACGTCCGGAGAAGGCATTCCCCCATCAAGAGGTAGACATTCTATGTCAAAAGCAAGATACTTTAAAGGGGCGAGAGTAAGATTTTCAACTTTATTAAACCCTGACGCAAGGATTGAGGCGTCACATGCAAAATTCTCACAGCGAGAATTGCCTGAGCCATTTGCTCTGATATATCTTGCAGGGTCAACTGGGTTTCCTTCTGCAGATACCCAGACCATACCTCCAAGATCTCTGTCAATTAAAAAACGGTTTCTGAAGAGAATATCAGTCTCATAGACTTCCCATTTGCCTTCAGCTCTCAGCACTTCCTGGAGCTTCAGAATCTCATCCCTTATCTCGGGCACCTCTCTGGGCAGGTGGGTAGTAACCCTGAGCATCTTTGTTTTTGTTTTCTGATATCCAATAGGCTCAAATTTTTCAACAATTTCAATTTTTTTAACTTGCGTGAAAGTATCTTTGATAAGCCTAGCTACGGCATGAAGGTCTCCAGAGGCCTTGAGATAAAAATAAGGTTCAAAATCAGGAACAAAGCAGCAAACGCTCTTCCCGTCCGTTCCCCTGCCAAAGAGGCGGATTACGGGGTTGCTGTCATCGACAACTTCATAGTCTGCATCCAAGATCTGGAAATCCATAGGCATGGTTTACGTTTTTAGATAGACATATAGCTTTTGTTGTACTTTTGAAAAACAGGAGTTTATTTTCGAGAAAACCCGTAGAATTTAAGATAAAATGAAGTCTTCAAGTAAAAGTTTCAAGACGGAAAAGAAAATTACAGCAATACATAAGTACTGTGATCATAAAGCTTGTTTATAATATGTATACAAGCGGAATTTATTAGACTTCAGGTTTAAGGACTGTTTATGTAGTTGCAGGAGGATACCTGTTCAGGGGCTCGTAGGTCTTGCTATAGGAGCCGGAATTATGACAATTATCAGGAAATATCAGTTCAGGAAGATCTTTATCTGAAAAAGGGAAGAAACAGACAGAAAAGAAAAAAGAGAAAAATAGATAGGAAAAATAAATAGATATGGGAAAAAGGAAAAAAGAGAAATCTAAATCTTAGATTTTCAGACCCGCTTAATATTCATGTTGATTGAAACTTCTGCAATGTCAGCGCTATATTCCGAAACCCGTCTAAGACTTTCTAGGATCATGCTAAGTTCAATATTACCTGGTCCTTCACAATTCTGTGGCTCCAGAGAAACCCCAAACTGGGAAACTTTCTTGGCCTCTACAACGATTTTGTTAATAACCTGCAAGTCTTCTTCAGCCATTGAGTCTATAGAACTTTCGAAAACTTTGTTGGAGAGTTCAGCCATCTTGAAGATAGGGTTATCAGCACTAATTCCGGAATCCATTTTAAGGACACTCTTTGCTATCTTTACAGCGTGATCTCCTACGCGCTCAATGCTTTTCGTAATAAGTCTGTATCCCAGGCACTCTCTGGGATGTCGAATTCCGATCTTTTCAGAGAGTTCGATGTCTTCAATTGAAGCCTTGAGCTGACGGACAGCAAGAAGATAAAAGCGATCCACATCGTCATCCCTCTGGATGACATCTTCAGCAATCTCTACATTGTGATCCCTGAGAGCAGCCATGGAATCTTCAAGCATGGAAAGCACAAGTCCATACATGTTTTTTATTACCCGGGTAAGGGGAAGGTCATTGTAGTTCAGAAGGCACTGAAAAACCAGCTCATTCCGGGATTCTTCGATAAGCTCAAGCCCTATCAGCTTCTGGCGTACGGAATCTTTGATGAACTTGCGGTCATAAGCACTGAAGCCTTTTTTGGTAGTCAGCCTGATAACATCGTAGCCCACAAGATAATGAGAAATAAGAATCCTGAGATTATTTTCTGCACTGTCGGAGTGAATATAATCTATTGTTGCATTGAGTGTGGAATGTTCCTTTGAAACCGCACTGTAAGAGACAAGCAGGGTTTTATTAGGCATGGGTGTGAGCGTAAGAGTATTACCGGCCTCAAGCCCTATATCTCGGACCCATTTTATGGGGAGAGATACAATATAGGTAGAATTTCCGGTAAACTGAACTTTTCTTTTATCCTTGGTAATAAATAAACCCCCTGAGGGTATTCTAATTAATCTTGGAAGAACTATATAGAGGGAGGAGATATATAAAGGTATCCTGAAAATAGGATGCTAAAATGAGAAATAAAACCTGGTAATTTTGTCTAATTAAAGTATATAGGACAAGTACTGAATCATAGAAAAAACATAGAGTTACACTAAAAATTTGAGATAAAACGAGAATGATCCAAATATATGAACAAACAATTTTATATAAAAATTTTTTTGTAATTTGATGTGAGAATTTATGTAAATACTTTATATAGTCACTTTTTTAGCAAAATGATTAAAATTAATAATCTGAGTGAAAAATTCAAATAGAGAAAAGGACTTAAAAAAGCCAACTTAAAAAATCAAGTTAAATAAAAGCTTCAACTAAATAGGAAACCATGATATGACTTATAAGATCAATTTAAATTTATAATAGCAATTAGATAATGGTATAATGATAATAAAAAGATAAATAAGAATATTAATGAGAAAGTTAGACCTCAAGTAAAAGGTTAGGTTTCACCTTTCTTTATGCTAGAGATTCCCCAGTCTCTATCCTGTTCATATAACTCCTTTTGAACTCAATATATTGTTGAGCGATTTCTTCTGCTTTTTCCTGGCTCAGGGTATTTCGGACTTTTTCAAATATTTTACGTTCCTCTTCTTCTATGTGATGATCTATAATTTGTTTCAGTTCACTAATTTTAGCAGTCCATTTTTCATCCCTCTCGTCCATACCTTCAATTTCAAAGGTAAGAGTCTTCGCCTCATTGTGTTCCTCATAGGCATGACTGACAAGCTCACGTAATTCCTCATTCTGTTCAAACTGTGGATAGAAGAATCTCTCTTCTCCCATCATATGAGGATCAGTTTTAAGCTTTATTTTGAAAAAACTTACTTTTGAGCCATCACGCAGTGCTTGCTGGAAAAGATCGGCTATCTGATCATGCTCTGTTTTCAGTATATCATAAATAGTTTCCATAATTTCCCCTACGTTTAGTATACGAGGAGATATATTTAAAAGGATGTATAAAAAGAAATTAATTCACCGAATTTATAAAAACAGAATTGGATACAAAATTAGTTAGTGAGAATTGATACATTTTCAAAAATCTCTTTTTCACAAATTCAATGGTAGATTCGACATTATATAGAAATCTCTTAGTGATCAATAGGTTAGTAAAGAGAAGCTAGTAAGATTGTTAAAAAGTAACTGCAATTAGCAAAAAGATTAGAGCAGAAGGAATCAAAAAGGATAAAGAGAGCCGGCTAATGAGGAATCAAATCTGGATGCTGGTAATCTCTTTTCCTTTAATTTTTAGTCTTAAGGCATACTTGGATGCTGTTGTGTAAAATTCTTTGAGAAGTCGAGATACTGCTGAGCTATCTGTTGTGCTTTGTCCTCACTCAGAGCTTTCTGAGCCGCCGGAAACACCTTATTTTCTTCTTCTTCTACGTGGTGGCTTACGCTTTCATCCAGTTCCTTGATCTTGGAAGTCCAGTTTGAACTGCTGGCATCCATACTTTCCAGTTCGGACGAGATTGATTTTATTTCATTGTGTTCTTCATAGGCATGACTAACAAGCTCACGTAAATCGCCTTTCTGCTCAAGCGGCGGATAGAAGAGTTTTTCTTCACCCAGTAGATGAGGATCAGTCTTAGCTTTTACTTTAAAAAAGGTCTCCTTAGACCCATCACGCATTGCCTGTTGTATAAGGTCAGAGACCTGCTTGTGTTCTGCTTTTAAGATATCATAGATTGTTTCCATAGTTCCCCCCTCGTTTGAGGTATGACAAGTGATATTTTTACGAAAATATAAATATATAACTGCGAGATATAATTTATAAAAGAAATGATATCGAAAAATGTTAACTTAGTCTTTCTCTCTCACCCTGAAGGCACTTAATTGAAAAAATAAGCTATTAAAAGTAAACCGTTTAAAAGTAAACAATTTAAATAAGGTTCTTAAAGTAGAAAATTTAAACAAATGTTTCCAAAGTAAATAGTTCAGATAAGCATTTTTGAAAGTAAACTGCTTAAAGTAAAAGATTTAAAAGTAGGGATTTCGGGAGTTTATGCCTCTTCAGATACTACCCAGATATCACCTTCGCATTCCGGGAAAATATCACCCTTTTCTAGCCAGGCCGTCTCACCTGTCCTATAGCAGGAGTGGAAGCGTGAACTCTCAATTTTCGTGCCAGCTTTGTGAGGTTTCCATTCCTGGATCATATCTTCAGAGATTGTTGGCAAACCCGATTTTTGCTTCCCGGGCCTGTATTTGAATACGCCCAGGCTCCCATCCCTTTCAAGATAAGCAGCCTCAACTTCCCCTAAACTTCTGACTCCTTTATTTCTCAGTAAAAGAAAAATATCATCCTGTGTAGGAGTATGTTTTTTAAGTTCCTTTGAATCAAGAATTCCGTCAGTTATAATCTTTACAGGACTACCTTCAGTTAAATCTTCGTACCAGGGATACCTGTTCGCCAGAGCATTCTGTACCCTGTAAAATATCATAATGCTTGAAATTCCAAAAACCGACCATAAAATAGCAACATCAGGGTAAATCATAGGGTCTCCCATAGCCGATCCAAGAGCGATGATAAGCAAGAGGTCAAAAGACGTAAGCTGATGAATTGCTCTTCTTCCTAAAAAACGCATAATAATCAACGCGAAAATGAACATGAAAGCTGATCTGAGAATTACTTCAAGTAAAAAATGCCACGGAGTATCGGCTACAAGAATCCTTGTTATTTCGAATACCTCTATAGAAGATTCTACCATATAAATAATAAAGATATAAAATGGCTTAAAAGTTCTCAGTTAAACAGTTGATGTAAAAAATTAATGATATTGAGCTCCTCCTGATACTGATTCCCAAATTCGTGAACTTTTGGAACTATTTTCCTGATCAGAGAATCGATTAGTTATATTAAGTCCAGAGTTTAGAGAAGATATTTTGAACAAAATAGTAGATGTAGACAATGAAGCATTCGCAAAGTAACGATTTTCTTGGAACAAGAAGCTCGTGAAAGTAGAATTAAAAATGCTTTGAGAAAGGTTAGGTGCCCGGAGCGTGACTCGAACACGCGACCTCCAGATATCTCAGGAGATTAAAGACGCCTCATATAATTGTCCCTATGAGTCTGGCGCCCCAACCATCTAGGCTATCCGGGCTTGCAACACACAAATGTACAAAGATATATTAAAGGCTAACGATCGAAATATTGGAAAAAAGCCATTCTTTGCAAATATTACTACGAAGAGGAATGCCTGAGAAAGAGAAAGTTGAATATTCTGATTACTAAAGCGCATTAAAGTGGATCAGAAAACATGTTGTGTTAATCATAACATAATGGGGTAATATATAATAAAAGAAATTATTTTGATATAACCACTATAGAAAGTATATATATAATAAAAGAGAAATATAAATGAGCTTTCAGACTGATTCTAAAAAACAGAGAAAGCAAAAGCCACATCCCTCAAAGGTTTCTACCTATGTATATATAAGGAATATACATTTTTAAATAACAAGGATAAATATAATTAAAGAGGAATATATAACATAATTGTAATGGATAATCGTAATAGAATTTCAGTTAAAAGATCTCAAAAGGTATTTCATAAGGGTGTTTTTCCTCATAAGAAACTCCCCCAAGATTAAACTCAAGGTTATTGACAGAACTGCTTTCTACCGCATTTCTGACAAATCAAACATTCACAAGTTAACCCTCAATTCCATTCATACTTCAGTTAGTAACTCTCAAAATTTCTAAGCAATCGTCTCTTAAAAAGTCCAGCAGACTTAGATTAACTGTTATTTCTGAGGGAATAATACGTTTTCTGGTTCAGAGGAATATTACAAAGAGATTAAAACTGACACTCAGATTTCACAAATTATTCAGCTTACTAAGATACCTCGATTATATCCCAGATGAGGAGTTCAAATGAAAATAAAAGTAAATCTAATATCAGGAAGAACCGCTGCCCAGGGTGCAAATCTGGAAGCAAAGACGCATAAAGGTTATTTTGATGCCTGTGCTTACTGCGAACTTAGTCCCGTTGATCTTGAGAGACTGGGTGCCTCCGAAGGAGATAGTCTGAAAGTTACCACTGAATTTGGGGATGTGGTGGTCTTTGCAAAGACAAATGAAGGAAACCCGGAAGGCCTTGCCTTTATCCCAATGGGCCCATGGGCAAACGCAGTGCTTAGCCCTGATACACACGGCTGCGGAATGCCCGGGTTCAAAGGCGTCCCTGCAGAAATTGAAGTTACAGATGAAGAACCTCTGGACATGAAGTCTCTGATGAAGAAGTACATAGAAGCTTGAAGTCCAGAGGAGTAAAAAGTTTGCACTTCCAACAAAATCCGAGAGCCTGAAAAATTCGGAGGAAAAAATATGCCAGTAATTAAAGACGCAGTATGCTCCCTTTGCGGATCTCTTTGCGACGATATCACAGTCACTGTTGAAAACAACAAAATTACAAAAATCGAAAATGCCTGTATTCTCGGACATAGTAAGTTTGTAGGTATGCTCGAGCATGACAGGATAGAAACTCCTATGATCAGGAAAAATGGGGAGCTTGTTCCAGTCTCATATGAAGAGGCAATTGAAGCTGCCGCCAAAATTTTGGTAAACTCCAAGAGAACTCTTTCTTACGGCTGGTGTTCTACCTCCTGTGAAGCAGTCAGTGGGGCCATTCAACTTGCCGAAGAAACCGGCTCAGTTATTGACTCCACAGCGAATGTATGCCATGGACCAACAGCCCTTGCCGCCCAAGAAAAAGGATCTCCTTCAGCCACTCTGGGAGAGATAAAGAATAGGGCAGACATAATTATATTCTGGGGCTGCAACCCCGTGCATGCTCATCCAAGGCATATGGTCCGTTACTCAAGTTTTTCAAAAGGTCTTTTTACCGAGAAGGGACGGAAAGGCAGGAAAATGATAGTTATTGATGTCAGGAGAACTGACACCGCAAAACTGTCTGACAAATATGTAGAAATCGAACAGGGATCAGACCTGCTCCTGGTCACTGCTCTTCGTTCAATTGTAAACGGGCATGAAGATGTCATTCCGGAAACCGTTGCAGGCGTCCCTAAGGCTGAAGTTATTGAGCTTGCAGAAACTCTAATGAATGCAAAGTTTGTCTGCATTTTCTTTGGTATGGGAGTCACACAGTCCCGCTCAAAGTACAAGAACGGAGACTCTATGTCTTCTTTAATATCAGACCTTAACCAGCACACAAAAGCTGTAATGATCGGAATGCGCGGACACTATAATGTCACTGGTTTTGGGCAGGTGGCAACATGGGAGACCGGTTTCCCAATGGCAATCGACTTTGCAAGAGGATATCCCTATTATAACCCTGGGGAAACAGGAGCAAATGACATTCTTGTGCGTGAAGAGCCGGACGCTGCAATCATAGCTGCAGCTGATCCAGGAGCCCATTTTCCTCAGAAAGCCGTCAGGCATCTTGCAAAAATCCCTGTAATTCAGATTGACCCGTATCCTAATCCTACGACTGAAATTGCAGATGTGGTGATCCCGGCAGCCGTTGTGGGGATAGAAGCAGAGGGAACGGCTTACCGTATGGACGCAATTTCTCTCCGCATGAAGAAATTAATTGATTCAAAATTCAAAACCGACGAAGAAATCGTAAAAGATCTGACTGCAAAGGTCAGGGAATTGAAGAGAGGTGCATGAAGATGTCGGAAATCCTGATTAAAAATGCAAGCGTCTGCGACCCTGCACAGAGAATTAACTGCGAGACCATGGATATCTGCATTAAGGATGGAAAGATCGTAGAAAGTGTCTCTGCAAACGCAAAAGTTATTAATGCAGAAGGCAGGCTCACGATGGCAGGAGGCTTTGATGG
>NZ_DAGK01000023.1:490-9576 GCF_002495725.1 Methanosarcina sp. UBA411 | reverse complement strand
CCAGGGCTTTCGGGTCAGGTTGCACGTACCGAAAAGACAAGAGCACAGGTAGGATACAATACTCCAAACACCTATGCAATCGGATACAGGTACGCAAAACTCGGGTATACTACAATCTGTGAAGCTGCAATCCCTCTTCTTGCCGCAAGGCATACCCATGAGGAATTCAAAGAAATCCCAATTCTGGACAAAATGGGACTCTCTCTTTTTGGAAGCAACTGGCAGGTCATGGAATATATTCGAGACAAGGAGCCTGAAAAGCTTGCAGCATATGTTGCCTGGGGTCTTAGAGCTTCGAGAGGTTACGGAATAAAAATCGTAAACCCAGGCGGAGGAGAAGCCTGGGGTTGGGGAAAGAACGTTAGTGGACTCTACGACCCTGTCCCGAACTTTGATGTAACTCCAGCCGAGATCCTCATGAGCCTTGCCGAAGTAAATGAGCGGCTGAAGCTTCCCCATTCCGTACATGTGCACTGCAACAACCTCGGAAAACCAGGGAATTATGCAACTACTATAGAAACCATGAAGCTTTTTGAGAAAGTTAAACCTAGCCGGGATAGGCAGGCTCTCCACGTAACCCACGTGCAGTTCAATGCCTACGCAGGTACGTCGTGGAGGGATTTTGAAACAGGAGCTCCCATGGTTGCAGACTATATAAATGGAGCAAACCACCTGACTTTTGACCTTGGGCAAATTATCTTTGGTCCTGCAGTAACCATGACTGCAGACGGACCTGTAGAATATGCAAACGCGAGGATGATGCACGAGAAGTGGAGCAACCAGGATATAGAACTGGAAGATGCGTCCGGGGTTGTACCTCTGTTCTACTCTCCAAAGAGCTTTGTAAACGCAGTGCAGTGGGCAATAGGGCTTGAACTTGCCCTGCTCGTGAAAGATCCCTGGAAGGTTATGTTTACAACCGACAGCCCGAATGGCGGTTCTTTTGTGAACTATCCTGAAGCCTTCACTTACTTGATGAGTGCAAAAAAAAGGGAGGAAGTTATCTCTGGCTTTTCCAAGATGGCTCTTGACAAAATGGTTCTGCCAGGAATAGACAGGGAACTTGATTTCTACGAGCTTGCAATCATGACAAGGAGCATCCAGTCAAAAATGTACAGCAGGCCCGAAAAAGGGAACCTCAAACCAGGCTCCGATGCCGATATTGCGATATATGACATCCTTCCAGGAAAGATTGACCCCTCGACAGAGTACGAGAAAGTGAAGAAAGCTTTCTCAGGTGCAGCATACACGCTGAAAAGCGGAGAAATTGTCGTAAAAGACGGAGAGATAGAAGCTACTCCGAAAGGCAAGATATACTGGGTAAACGCAAAAGTTCCCTCAGCCATCGACAGCGCAATGCAGAAAGACATAGATGTAAAATTCAGGAAGTATTATACAGTGAGCAAAGCCAACTATATGGTTGAAGATGCGTATCTCCAGAATCCTGTTGAAATCGCCACGGAAGGGGGGTTCTAAATGCAGATTGTGAAGCTTTCCCTAAAAGAAGCAAATAAAATCCCCATAGAAGCCGACAGCATAAACCCTGACAACTTTGCAGGCAAGACCGAAGAAGATATAAAGACAATTCCGGTCTGGTACGGGAACGGCCAGTATCCTCTTGGCGATTTCTTCAATGTAAAGGTAGAAGGGAGCGACTCAGTAGAAAACGTAAAGCTTGTTTTCGAAGGCGATGTTGCAAGAGTAAAGCGCATTGGACAGAACATGAGTGCAGGAGAAATAGAAATCAACGGCAACGTGGACATGCACTGTGGATTCGGTATGAAAGGCGGGAAGATTATAATCAATGGCGATGCCGACAGCTGGCTCGGCTGTGAGATGACAGGTGGAGAAATCATACTCAATGGAAATGCTTCTTACTACGTAGGGTCAGGTTATAGGGGAGAAGCCTGCGGCATGCGAGGAGGGAAAATTACCGTCAATGGCAATGCCAGAGATTACCTCGGTGAGCATATGTGCGGAGGAGAAATACTCGTAAAAGGCAATGTAGGACTCCTTCCTGCAATCTCAAACAATGGAGGGAAGATAATAATTGAAGGCAATGCTACAATGCCTGCAAACGAAATGAAGAACGGTATGGTCATTATTAAAGGTGAGGTATCCGATCTCCTACCATCTTATAAAGAAGAAGGAACAGAAGAGATTGAAGGAACTGTCTACCGAAAGTTGGTTGGCGATGTTAATGTCGGTGGAAAAGGAGTATTACTTATAAGATAAAACAAAATCGCTCCCATTGAGCAGTGATATTTTGAGATTCTAATGTAAAAATCCCTAAAATCTGTTGTCAGCGGGTGAGAAGTATAAACGGAGCAAATAGGAGAGTTCTTTATCTTACCCGCTTTCAGCTTTTTTAAAGTTAATATCCACTATATTTCTTTCAACTAACTTTTTCCTCAGCTTCATTTAGAGCGTATACTAAAAATAATCTGAAAAAGAATTAAAAGAAAAAAAGAATAAAAGGCATTACCCTTTCTTGAAAATATATTAGTATCCTGTTGCTTCTGCCAGCTGTTTTACCAGAGAGCTATCAGCAGTACTTCCGGTAACCACGAATACATGGTTTTCGTTACTCCAGATATAGGTATACCTGGGAGCCTCGTTTCCTGCAATTGTGACGTAGTCTGCAATTCTCACAGCTGAATGTCCATTAAATGACTCTTCGACAAAACGGGAACCATTTGCTAATGGCTTGAAGGAAGATTTGTATGCATCTATCAGATTAGTTGCAGCCTCAGCATTTCCAAGCTCGATTACATCTAGATAGAAATCAGAGTCATTGTATTTGTACATTCCTTCGGATCCTCCAACGACTTCTGAAACATTCTCTGCATTGTAATCGATTTTGATATCAGATGCATCAAGAGGGACAGATCCAATGTATTCAAAACCTGCAGGAAGGTTTTCAAGCTTACTAATGTCAGCACTTTCAGCAGAATTTGCATTCGCTTCTGAACTGCTTGAGTCTGTTCCGCCAGATATGGGTTTGTTAAGCTCGTTAGTGTCAGCTGCATTATCAGCATGATCTACGTTCGTTTCCGGGCTATTACTTGGCTCTGTTACATTTACTGCGGGCTCGTTAAGCTCGCTAACGTTAGCCGTACTTTCAGCAGGATTTACATTTTCTCCCGAGTTATTGGGCTCTGTTCCATTGACTGCGGAATTATTGTCGCCTACGCAGCCTGAAAATGCGACCGTTAAAACCACAAGTGCAGATATTAAAGCCACCATTTTTTTCATAAGCTTCACCTAAAATCTGTATAATCCTGGAAATAACTATCAATTTAAAACCGGGATTCAAGAAGATCGCTTGAATTAAGAAATCCGTAAATAAAAAGGTATCTGCGAAAAGAAACTAAAAAAGAATTAAAAGAAGGGTTAAGAAAACCCTTCAATTAGAAAATTTAGTTGTTCCTCCTGACGATATAGACAACTGCAAGGAGTCCAACAAGTCCGAGAACAACTCCGAATCCTGGGGATTCTTTGCCGGGTTCAGTTTTATTCTCTTCAGTTGGTGCCTCTACAGAGGTTTCTCCCGGAGTTGCGGGTGTGTTATCATCTGGAGTTTCGATGGTTGCATTATCATCAGATGGTTCGGTTTTGTTAGATTCAACGATAGTGTTATTTTCAATGCTAGTGTTGTTTTCGTCACCGATAGTCCTCTTAACGAATGGATAGTACCTGAGTTCACTGGCAGGGGTGTCAGCGATCTTGAAGAACATTCCCTCACCAATTTCCTCATCGGAGTCTCTGGTCAGAGTGAATGTATCATCATTGGTGATCCTGAGGGATTCTCCCTGTACGGAAACATCGTTGAGTTCGCCGAATTCATCGTCAGATTCGATCTTTATGGCGTTTGCGTAGTCAATGAGCCAGAGACCTTCAATCTGGGCAATGCTGTCGACTGCACCCTGGAAGACCTGGTTGACATGGACTTTCAGGACAACGACATCGTCTTCATCCTGGATGTCATCAAGTTCAACGTCCCAAGTGTTGTCACCGGTTCCTCCAACACTGACGATTTCATCATCTACATATTCTCCGTCCTTGTTGAACTGGAGCCAGACTTTCTCACCGTCAACATCGACCTGCTTGGCTTCAAGAGAGTATCCTTCACCGAGGTCAAGGGTTTCGCCGGTTCTGATGGTGTACTTGTCATCGCTGTCAAGAACGAGCTTGGCGAGCTTGTCAGCACTGTTGGCTTTCAGTGGGATGTATTCCTCTGCAAAGAAGCCAATAATTGGATACGTGTCCCAGCCAGCAGCTGCATTTTCATATTCGTAGTCAACGTCCTTAATGGAGGTAGTGTAGACGAGGCCGCCCTTTTCAATTACATTGCCATTGAGTTTAGAGACACTAAGTTCTTCTGTTTCAACATTGTCATTAATGTCGTAGTAGAAGCCTGCAAAGCTGCTTGCGTTCCAGGTGGCTTCACCATTGGCAACACTTCCTCTTATTTCATAGGTGCCAGGCTCAGTGAGTTCCTTCATGATATAGAACCTGAGCACGTTGGATGGAGTATCAGCTACCTTGAAAGCCAGGCCTTCAGCGAGTTCATTTGTGCTGTCCCTGGTCAGAGTGAAGGTGTCTTCATTGGTAATTTTAAGGGTTGGGCCGTTGATGGAAACATCGTTGAGTTCGCCGAATTCATCGTCAGACTCGATCTTTATGGCGTTTGCATAGTCAATGAGCCAGAGACCTTCAATCTGAGCAATGCTGTCGACTGCACCCTGGAAGACCTGGTTGACATGGACTTTCAGGACAACGACATCGTCTTCATCCTGGATGTCATCAAGTTCAACGTCCCAGGTGCTGTCACCGGTTCCGACTGAGATAATCTCGTCATCTACGTATTCTCCGTCCTTGTCGAACTGGAGCCAGACTTTCTCACCGTCAACATCGACCTGCTTGGCTTCGATAGAGTAGCCCTGTCCGAGGTCAAGGGTTTCGCCGGTTCTGATGGTGTACTTGTCATCGCTGTCAAGAACGAGCTTGGCGAGCTTGTCAGCACTGTTAGACTTCAGTGGGATGTATTTCTCTGCAAAGAAGCCGAGCAAGCTGTAGTTGTCCCAGCCAGCAGCTGTATTTTCATATTCGTAGTCAACCTGCTGAATCGTAGTAGTATATACGATTCCGTTCTCTCCAATTACGTTGCCTTTGTTATCTGCAACTTTTTCAATGGAAAGACTTTCAGTTGTGACGTTATCATCAATGTCGTAGTAGAATGCTGCAAAGTCAGTAGCATCGATTGTAATACCGTCGCCAACAATGTCTTCGATATTAGAGCCGTTGAACACAGGACCGCGGATCTCAACTGCGTCTTCTGCACTTGCGGCGGATGCAAATACAGTAAGAACCATGAGAGCAGCCAGTGTCACTGCTGCGAATCTCTTCATTTTATTGTTCCTCCATGTTTGTTAAGATATGTCGTATGTAAGAAGAAGTGTCGGGATCAACACTTTAAGGGTTTCACCATTCTTCACCAAGTCAGACTTACCATATTTCGTCGATTGCCGAAGAGGATTTCATTCCCTCCTTATCCCTCTAAATTGGATTACAAGTGTTCTATAAAATAATTGCCTTATTAAATCTTTTGTGGTCTGTTTCAGGGAAATTAAAGGGGAAAAGCGCAAAACAACGATATAAATAACGGTAAATGTCGAAAGAACTCTGGTGGTATATTCGTCAGGAGTTAAGTTAAAAGATAAATTAGAAATACTTATAAAAGATTATCGAAAAAAGATACTATAACTAGAGATATTTAGGCAAAGTAATTTCAGATTATACTAATTTTAAAGATCTCTATTCAGTAAGCTTATCCAATAATAGATTTAGAGTTTTTAAAACTAATAAAGTTCTTGTATATGGATAAGGTTTCGATTCAACCGGTTTTATTAACTATACTAATTTTCAAGAAAAAGATTCATATTCGTTTCTGAAGGAAAAGATATCAGTAGTCCAAAAAGATCTAATCCTTAAAATATTATTTCAATCAAAACATGTATTCAGTCACCAAGATGCTAAGTACTGGGAAATTTTGTATAGAAACTGATTTAAAATTGGCAAAGTTACAATGTGTTTTTAAGATAACTTTAATATTTATAATAAGCGCATATATTAAATTTAAAATATATTTAAAAAAGAGTTTTTATGTAACCTCAAGAGAAAATGGCATTATTATTAGAAATCGACGATATAAAAGAGATAAAATATAAAAAAAGAAAAACATAAAAAGATAATTATAAGATTCCACCGAGTTAGAAAAAGAAAAAAGCCTGAGATATTATATGAATATAAGAAGAGACATAATATTATCAGACTCAATATGACCAATTCATAGAGTCAAGAGAATAAATAAGATCATATTCATAGAGTTAAGCCCAAAACCCAGAATAAATATTTACCTAGATACCGAGTTGGAATAATCAATCGAGCTTCTGATAAGGAAAATCGTCTGAAAAATTCATAAAGAAATATGATTGGTTTTGGATGAGCTCATAATTAATATAGAACTCTAAAAACACGAAGGGGAATTTGCTTTGAAATATGAAACTGTTATTCAGGATGTCATATGTAGGATAAAAGCCATCAAAGGCGTGGAAGATACATATATTTTGAGTGAAGAAGACAAAGAAAAGATTTTTGAGCTTGAGAAAAAGGCTGAAGGAGCAGTCCTTATGGGACTTGGTGTTGGAGACAACCAGGGAATAAAGGAAGTCTTCAAACGCCAGGTAATCATAGCTTTTACAACTAATATGAATTATGTCTGGCCCGAAGGGCCCAATGTATTGCTTACGCAGTATGGAGAAAAGGTTGGGGAAGACATTTATGATCCTGAAAAACTTGAGGAATGTGAGAAATGTAAAGATACGCTGGTGATGGGTAACTTTGTGATCTACAAGAGCGCGGTACCTAAGCCAAAGGATGCAAAGAAAGAACCTATAACTGTAGTCCTTCCTCCCCAGAAATGCAAGGATGTGGAATGTGTAGAAGGTGTAGCCAATGTTGTACTCGCATCTCCTTCTACTCCATCGGATGAGTACATCAGATCTGTAATGGATCTCAAACCGGCAGTAGGACTCGGAACTTTTATTATAGGATTCGATCTCTGTTAAGTAATCGACCTGTAAAAACTTACTGATAAAAATGAGGTAGACACCGTACAGTAAATATTAAGTTACCGTTTTACCTGCATTAAATATAGAGCTAATCCCAGAATCGATTTAACTGCTATATAAATATGAATTTTCAAACTCACGTAATGATCCTAAGCTCTCAATTGATTATCCACAGTTTGATTTGATAAATCATTTTGAGCTTTGGGATCATCTTAAGCACTATCAATAAGATCAAGTTAAGTGACTTTTCTAAACCATAAAATATTTTTAAAGCTCTAAAATTGATTTTTGTTTTGAACTACCATAAGAATGAAAAACCGGAATCCATAAACCGGAAAGATGGAACTTGAGATGAAAGAAGATGATTATAATAAGGCCTGCAGAGAAATCCTTGAAAAAGTACTTGCAGGCGAAATAGAAAACGAAAATCAGTTAAATAAGGCAAAAAAAGACGTCAGTAAGTATTATCATCTGGCCAGTCTTCCCAGGAATGGAGATGTCATAATTCAGGGATCAAACGAAGAGCAGGCAAGAATTAAAGAATTTTTGAGACGGAAGCCTGTAAGAACGATTTCTGGAGTTGCAGTAATTGCTGTAATGACCTCTCCGGCTCCATGCCCACATGGAGTTTGTCTTCCTTGTCCTGGTGGGCCTAACTCCGCTTTCAAGTCACCCCAGAGTTATATGGGAAGGGAACCTGCAGCCATGCGGGCGATCCAGCATGAGTTTGACCCTTACTCCCAAGTTGAATCCAGACTTTCCCAGCTTAAAGAGATCGGCCACGATGTAGAGAAAGTGGAACTAATAGTTATGGGGGGCACGTTTTCTGCACGCAGTCTCGATTACCAGGAATGGTTTATTAAACGCTGCCTTGAGGCAATGAACGATTTCACAGGTAAAGAGTGGAGAGAGAGAGCCTGGAAAATTGGAAAATCTTTACCTTATATTCCTCTTGAAGAAGTACAAAAAGCCAATGAAAAGGCTGAAATTCGCAACGTAGGAATCACATTCGAAACTCGTCCGGACTGGGCAGGAGAAAAACATGTGGATGAATTCCTCAGACTGGGAGGAACTAAGGTAGAGCTTGGGGTGCAGAGTGTTTATGACTTTGTGCTTACCCGTATGCAGAGGGGACATAGCGTTGCAGAAATTGCTAGGGCTAATCAGGTATTAAGAGACAGCGCGTTCAAGGTTGGATTCCATATGATGCCTCATCTGCCTGGCTCGGATTCAAAGCTGGACTTCAAAGGTTTCAAAAAGCTCTTCGAAGATTCTCGCTTCAAGCCAGACTATCTCAAAATTTACCCTACCCTTGTAACCGAAGGAACTCCTCTTCATAGGCTCTGGGAAACAGGAGATTACGAGGCTCTTTCGGACGAAGAAGCTGCTGAACTGATTGCAGAGATAAAGGGTATTCTGCCTAAATGGGTAAGACTCCAGCGTATCCAGCGGGATATTCCAGCTTACCAGATCATTGCTGGAGTCCGAAAAAGTAATCTCAGGCAACTTGCAGAAGAAAAGCTGAGGGAAAAAGGAGGAAAGTGCCACTGTATCCGCTGCAGGGAAGTAGGACACACTGACCTTAAAGGAATAAAGATAAATCAGAAGGACATCGAGATGACTGTAGAAACCTACGAAGCTTGCGGAGGTAAAGAGCATTTCATCGCTTTTGAAGATCTTGCTGCAGATGTTCTGATCGGATTTACACGCCTTCGCTTCCCTAATGCACCTCACCGTCCGGAACTTCAGGATACCGCCCTGATAAGAGAACTGCACGTTTATGGCTCCATGGTACCTATAGGAAAAGGAGCAAAGCAAAAGGAGTGGCAGCACAGAGGATATGGAAAAGAACTTCTGGAACATGCAGAAAAGATAGCTTATGAAAGCGGTTACCGGAAACTTGCCATTATTAGCGGGATAGGAGCCAGAGAATACTATCGGAAATTTGGGTAT
>NZ_DAGK01000023.1:0-235 GCF_002495725.1 Methanosarcina sp. UBA411 | reverse complement strand
AAGCGTTTCGAGCTGAAGAGTCATCATTATGATAAGAGTTTTGTCTGAAAGACTTCTTTGTAAAATAGATATTATGCATTAAAGTTTGCAGAAAAATATTAAATAATTTGGTGTTTTATATATGGGTTCTAAATAAATAAAATATTATAAAGTAAAGAATAAGTATTAGTAAGAATAAATGTTCTATTTCATCAAACTCCTTTTAAAATTCCCAGAAAAATTTGCTCTAAAAAAA
>NZ_DAGK01000005.1:11030-11161 GCF_002495725.1 Methanosarcina sp. UBA411 | reverse complement strand
CAAAAAATGATATCGCGATGATAGCAATGCAAATCCCTCTCAAATGCATTGGTATCTACCTCCTAAAAATAAAAAAGAAAAAACAGATCGAACCCAAAGAAAGTTCAGTAGTCAAAGAGCCAAACCTCCAG
>NZ_DAGK01000005.1:10504-10789 GCF_002495725.1 Methanosarcina sp. UBA411 | reverse complement strand
AAAAAGCCGCAAATCCTGACAATCACAATGATAGCAATGCAAATTCCCTCTCAAATGCATTGATATCTACCTCCTAAAAATAAAAAATAAAAAACATTTCAGAGAGACACAAATTTGCCATTTTTAATGTGTCTCCTGAAAAGAAAAAACAGCTCAAATCAAAAGAAAAACAGCTCAAACCCAAAAGAAAAACAGCTCAAACCCAAAAGAAAAACAGCTCAAACCCAAAAGAAAAAACAGATCGAACCCAAAGAAAGTTCAATAGTCAAAGAGCCAAACCTCCAG
>NZ_DAGK01000005.1:0-10300 GCF_002495725.1 Methanosarcina sp. UBA411 | reverse complement strand
AAAAAGCCGCAAATCCTGACAATTTCCAAAGAGCGGTACTGAATGAAGTTATGCAAAAAACAATCTGGCCAATGACAGTACCTCTAAGCTCCAAGCTCTCTGGAGGTATTGTTTTACGCGGAGAGAGTTTCAGATTCTTACTTAACTTATGGACGGTGTGAATGCATGAAATGTATAATTATAGGGGGATTCCTAGGAAGCGGGAAAACCACACTGATAAGAAAACTTGTTGAACATCTGGGAAAACAGGGGCAGAAAACGGCAGTTATCGTTAACGAGATCGGAGAGATCGGGATTGATGGGGATACGATTTCGGGAGGTAAGACTGAAACCAGAGAAATTACAAGTGGCTGCGTTTGCTGTACTCTGAGAATCAACATGGAATACACTCTGAGAAATCTCATTGCCTCTTACAATCCTGACACTGTTATAATAGAGCCTACAGGAATAGCTTTCCCGGAGCAGATAAAAAGGAATATCGAGAGTATGGGAATCTCAAAAATAACTTTTGCTCCAATAGTGAATCTTGTGGATGCCGGCATTCTGAGTAAGGAGAAAGGCGAGCTGCAAAATTTCATGAAAAACCAGATAGAAGAGGCTGAACTTCTGGGTATCAATAAAGTAGAACTTATAAATTGTGAGGAACTCCTGGAAATCTGCCTGCTCCTGCGCAAATTAAACCCGAAAGCAAGAATGCTCCATTTTTCGGCGAGGCAGGGAGGAAAAAATTTTGACAAATTGCTCGAGCTGCTAAACAAAACCAGCAAGAAAGAAATAACAGAGAGCAGGAAAAATTCAATTCAAATGTCTGGAGTTTCGGCTTATTCATCCGAGTTTGAAATCACTTCGCAGGAAATTTCTCTTGAGACTGCAGTTTCGGTTTCGGAGCAGATCTTGAATAATATAAAGAATAGAGTAAAAGAACTGAATTCCGAATTTACAGGGCATATCAAGCTCTCATTTGCTCATAAAGGAAACTTTGTAAAGGGAAGTGTGACTTCAGCCCACAGAATTCCGGAGATAGAAATTTTCAAAAAAGAAAAAAATGCACTGTCCAGAATAAAAGTGCTTTCTGCCGTAACCTCGGTGCCCCAGGATGAGCTCATTAAAATTGTGGACCTGGTGATAAGAAGGCAGTTGGAAGACAGTAGGCTTTCTTTCAAAAAAGCAGTAAAAAGCCGGCCAAGTTATAGCAAAGTAACATTGGTTTCCTAATCTGGACAACCTTGGAAGTAAATTTCCAGGTAACTACGGTCAGTACGCTTGGTTGAAGTATCCTACCTACTAAATATATACCTTGGTTACCTTGAGGATTCCGAATCAGAGTGTTACCAAAGTCAACCTGCAGTTCAGCCAATGCTTTTGATTAGACTGGCTTTGAACCCTCTACAAAACACGTTGAAGAATCATAATCTTTCTTTGCAAATCAGAACTTCTTAACACGTTTCCCATTTTTTAATTTCTATCGTTCTTTAAGATCCCCCACCCCATTAGACTTTTTTAATCTGATCCATTTCCAGATCCGTAAAGCTTAGCCCCTGATAATGATAGAGAGAAGACTCTGGGTCATGGCTTTGTCTCTGGTATACCTTAAAAGGAAATGCGCCTGAACTCAAAATTGATGGAGTTCTATTAAATTGTGAAGGTTTCGGCAATTCTTGTTGAAAATAAAGAACTGTCTTAAGACCTAGTATGATATAACCTTCCAATAATCCTTATTTCTAAGCTTGTAAGAATTGAGAAGAGTATTAAATGGATTTATAGTGTTATAATCTTTTAGATTCGAAAGTAAAGGTTTATAAAGCTTTAAATTTGCCTTTCATTTTTTATTAAATTTCCTGGAAATAAGTATGCTTATATGTTAATTTCCCCTGTGATTTTTTATTACGGGTGTTCCCGAATAAAACTAAAAAAAAGCAGGAGGAAAGAATGAAAAATAATAGAAAGTTTATATGGAAAATAACAGTATCTGTTTTCACCGTATTAATGATATTGACTTTGTTGTCTGCAGGAGCCTCTGCAAAATGTACTGTAACCCCAACTCCTCTCGGTGCAGGAACTCCTCCAGCAACAGCCCGGCTATCCTGCGGGAACAATCATATTGATTATACGGCAGTAGCCGCTTCTTCAAGTGACCCACGAATTGTACAATTTAAGGATCTATCAAAGGGTAAAGAGACATATATCAGATGGGACTTTGGAGATGGAACCCATCTCGAAGGAACAAAAATTACTCCAGCACTAAAAAATCCGGTACACAAGTATTCAAAGACTGGTTATTACATTAGTTGTATGACTATCAAGTGTAATGGTTGTGTTGGGAAGTTGTGGGTTCATAAGAATGTTGTTATTAAATAGATTTGAAAAGGTTATAAATTTACTTTTCATTTCTAATTATTGGAAACAGTATTTTTGCATTAAGCTAATCCCAAAACCCAAAATTAATTCTTTGAATCATATATTACGATAATCAGTTAAGTTTTAGAAATGACTCAAGAAAAATAATGTTAAAAATTTAATGATTTGAGACTAAAATTGGTTTTGGGATATGCTTTTGTACTGGATAACTCGTCTCCTGATTTAGCTAAAATTCAGAACCAAATTAAAGCTAAAAAATTGGCTAAGAAGAAGTCATGTTTTTGGCAGTGGAATAGTATGGTAGTATATTGGGATGACGGTTTCTCCATGTTGTGGAGAACATTATAATATGGGAAATGTATTTGAAACTTCAGTTAATTTAATCTGGAACAACGAGAGATATCAAGAATTACTCTCATCTTTCACTGATCAAAAATCTAATTATTGACAAATTTGTTGGCAGGACTGTTGGCCGCATTAAAGCAGTTACATTGAAGATAATTCTTAAAAAAATAATTGTATTCTATTTTTTCGATGAATAATACTTGATTTTATCTGAGTTATATCGAGATTTATATAATGCGCGAACTCAAGCTCAGTTTATTAAATTATCATGAGCTTGAATCCGGCTTAGGTTAAAGCTCAAACTCTCTTTTCTACAGTTTCCATTTCTGAATTTAAGTCTTCTCTTAATTCTACTTTTGAAAAGCTGTCGCTCGTAGGAAGTTCCATAAAAAAGGCTATTTTTGTATCGAGAGCAGCAGTTTCATTCTCAAACTCGAAATTAAGGACATGCCCACCTGCACTCCTGTTTGCGGTAATGAAATGAAGATGAAATCGAAGAACATTGATACTACTCACATAATTGGAGGCCCGGAAACCTACCAATGTACTGCTTACATTTTCAAATTCAAAAACATTCTGATTTTCTATGTCAGACACGAGCTAATTCTCATAAAAATATATAACGCTAAATATAGTTGAAGCATAAATTACCGTAAAAACCGAAAATAACCATAAACCAGGCCCAGGTGAAATCGGCAGGTCAATGAAGCTTATGATAAAATCAGGCGGCTCTTTTTTCTACGATGGAAAGCGCTGTACCATCGGTGCTGTCATTTCGCTCAAAGGATTGCCTTACATGGTTACGGTTTCTCATTTATTCAGAGGGGAAGGAGACCATTTAACAGTTGATGGAATGAAACTCGCTGTTACGAGAATTTTGAAAAACTATGATTTAGCCCTAATAGAGCTTCCTCCTGAATGTATAGTCAATATTACCGAGCTTGGCAGTGCAGCTGAACTGGAGGAAGCATTTCTTGTCAATAATATCCATATTATCCGGTGCAGAATAATTAATTCCGGAGTTTCATTGCTTTATCTGGGTTTTCGATGCCTTGATATGCCAGAACCGGGAGATAGCGGTTCTCCTATCCTGCAGGCAGGGAAGGTAATAGGGATTATTTCTTCTGTGATGCTGGACAATTGCATGGGAATTGCAATATCTTCCAATGTTCTACGCAGCCTGGGAAGATAATTAAGATTAAAATTTAAGATCAAAATCAGTCTTATAGTTATGGCTCTTTTAACGAAATAACTTTTTAGGTAAGTGACCTTAGAAAAGCAATTTTTAAAGCAACCGCTCTTTTAGGAAAATAAAGCAGTTTCAAAATTCCCCTATAATCTGCAGTATTATTTTTCTTACTTTCTCAATCCTGTCAAAATTAATGTACACAATCTGTTGCCAGGTTCCAAGAGTAAGGTTCCTTTCAACGAAAGGTACTGTAAGGCTCGGGCCGATGAGCATAGCTCTTAAATGAGAACCTCCGTTATAATCTCCCCAGGTCTTATGGTGATGATAATCCTTGTCCAGAGGGATTAACTTATTAAGCGTTTCAGAAACGTCTTTTAAAAGATTTGGTTCAAATTCCATCGTAGTTATTGCTCCGGTTGAACCAATGCAAAAAATCGTAACCGTTCCAGTTCTTATTTTTGATTTTCTTACTTCTTCGGAGGTAATTTCGGTGATATCAACAATTCCGCAGTCTTTTTTTCCAGTGACTGAGATCTCTCTTGTTTCGATAGGCATAAAAAGATAATTGTATGTACTATTAATAAATTCTAGTAAATCTCTGAAAAATATCCTAACGGTCTTGCTACTGCCGCATTGCTTTTAAAGGACGTAATCGATGCAAAAGTCAGGAAAGATTTGAAGATATCTGTTTTTGGATTCTATAACCCAGTAACCTTAATCTTCACCGTTGAAGATTATTTGGCGACCCTGTTTGGTTTTACTATTCTGGCTGGTTTCACTATTGCTGGTTTCACTTTTGTTAGTCCCATTATCTTTACTGGTTTCATTATTCTGATTAGTTTTATGATTCTGACTGGCATCGATAACCTGGCTGGTGATGACATTTGTTTCGCTTTCCTGAATGGCTTTGTGTTGCTGGCGGCTTCCTAAATCTAATTGGCCATCAGGATAGCCCTCATCATAGCCATGTACGTAACCTTCGTTGTAACTTCGGTTCTCACCTAAACCTGCTTTGACATCATAATACTTGCTATCGAAGGCGGCCTGGTAGCTGGCTCGGTAGCCGTCTTCATAGCCCTTCTGGTAGTCTGGGGTTTTCATACCCACTAAGCTTGCTGTTGTTAATGTCAAAGCTACTATAATAAAGACTGCCAGCAAAATTCCACCTAATTTAATCCAGTTTTTATATGGTTGGTTTATCAATCAACTTTCCCTCAGCAGATTGTTATTAATAGAACGTTCACATTTACCTGTTAAATAATATGTTTTATTGTAAATGCTGTAAATTCCTTTATATAATATACAGAATACCTACAGTCGTTTAAGTGCTAATAAGACTATGCTTGTCTTGGTTACTTAATAATGTGTATATTTCTTTTGAATTTTACTCTTACTTTGTATTCTCAGTTCCAATAATATTAATCCTATCAATATAACGAATAAATAAAAAACCTTTCTTTTTGGACGAAAAGATATTATGTCAATACAGCAGGGCTTTATGTCACTGTTGCAGGATTCTACAGCAGCAGAATTCAAGAGGGAAAGATGAAATATACTACTATTATTTTTGACTTTGACTACACATTGGCCGACACAACAAAAGGTATTATATCAAGTTTTAACTATGCCTTCAGCAAGCTGGATATTCCCTCCTTTGACCATGAAAGTATAAAGAGGACCGTCGGATTACCACTCAATAAAGCATTTGTCCAGCTAACAAATAATGAAAACGAGATTTTTATAAACCGTTTTTTAAGCTTGTTTCGGGAAAAGGCCAACGAAGTAATGTCTAAAGATACCATACTGTATGCCGACACACTAAACACGTTACAGTTATTAAGAAAGAGTGGGCTCAACACAGGTATTGTAACTACAAAAAATCGTTTTAGAATAGTTGAGACTTTAAACCTGCATGGGAGTCTGGACTTAATAGATATTATTGTAGGAGGAGAGGATGTTGAAGTACCCAAGCCGTCTCCAGAAGGGCTATTACTTGCAATTGACATCCTTAACGAAAAACGGGATAATGTGCTCTATATTGGAGATAGCCTGATAGATGCTAAAACAGCCTTAGCGGCAAATGTTGATTTTGCGGCAGTGACTACAGGAACGACAAAAGAAACTGAATTTTTGCAATATCCGTATGTAAAGATAGTAAAGAACTTATCAGAACTTTTTAATGAGTAAAAGCTTTTCCTTTTACGCTCAAAATCCTTTATTGAGTGTTAAAAAGAACATAAAAATCCTAAAACTGAATCAAAAGATAGGATATTAAATCAAAAATAGAATATAACCAAAAGTAGAAAATTTTAGAAACTTTTCTGTATTTTTTAGTTTATTTAGCAGAAGTTATCTTCACTTCTTTGACGGTAGTATATTTCTCTCCATTTGCCTCTTGCTCGGTTTCTAAGTGATTCTCTAATTTTGAATCCGGCTTTAAGTTGTAAGGTAACTTGAAAATTCCATTCTACTCCAAAAACACTGAATATAATTTGAAACCCTTAGATCAGGTTCTGCAACAAATAAATAGATTTAAGCAATTTTATAAAAACGGTTAATATAAAATAATGATTATGAACTTATCCTTATAAACTTATCCTTATAGAGACTTCTCTGCCTTTTAAAGTAGATTACAGACACAGTAGGCACAAGACTTGGCAGAGAACCTTCATGAAGTTGTGGGGTGTTTCATGAAAGCTATAATTTGTAAAGAACCAAATAAAGTGACTGTAGAAGAGGTAGCTGATCCAAAGATAGAGCATCCAGGAGATGCTATAATCAGGCTTACTTCGAGTGGTATTTGCGAAAGCGACATTCATATGTATCAAGGAAGGACTGTTGCAAAACCCGGTAAAGTACTCGGGCACGAGCCTGTTGGAGTTATAGAAGAGGTTGGGAGTGCCGTGACTTCTTTTAAAAAAGAAGATCGAGTGGTCGTTACCTTCAATGTTGCCTGTGGGCATTGTATGAACTGTGTTCGGGGCTTTACAAGTGCTTGTCTGACCGTCAATCCTGAGATAGTTGGAGGAGCTTTTGGATATGCAAAATGGGAATATATCCTGCCCCTTGGACAGCTGTGGGAAAAGGGCTTAACCATTGGAACAGGGCAGACCCCAGTGAAGAAGACAATTTTAATGCTCAGGGATATGATAATTGCAGGCATAGCAAGGCCAAGCTTTATAGTAAGTCACAGGATCTCTATTGAAGATGCACCTGCCGCTTACAGAGAGTTTTCTCAACGTGCAGACGGCTATACAAAAGTAGTGATTAAATTTTAACAGTGCTATGTGTGGACACTGAGTTTTTAAAAGCATGTTTTTCCTTTTTCCGGGCTAATGAAAGCAAAGGATGTCTTTATGGTTTGGAATAATCTTGAGGTATCAAAGCTTAGATAAATCTGAGTGTCAAAAGAAAGGACTCAACACTTTTTCTCCTTTCATAAATAATAAATATGAGGGAATATAATACATATAATAAAATATAACGAATATGAGGGAATTTTATTTATATAATTGTATGAGTTAATCTGATAATGTATTTTGAATAACGATTTTCTTTATACTAAGAATCTGTCTAAAAGAGAATGTTTGAAACGGAACCGAGCAAAATAAATATATTATTGAAGTTACAACTTATTGATTATATTATGTCAGTTGAAAGCCAAAATGAGACTGTTTGCCCAAATCCTGAATGTGAATATTATCTCAGGGTGGAAGGAAAAGCTATTATAAAGCGAGGAAAGTATAAGACTGGACACCAGCGATACTATTGTAAATATTGTGGGAAGTTTTTTATGGATACTAAAGGTACCGCTGTTTATCGCAAGCATCTGTCCGCAGATGAGATTAGATTGATATATCGGCTTTTTCTTGAAAAAAATGGGATACGAAGTATTGAACGAATAACAGGGCACCATAGGGATACAATAAGCCATTTGATAAAAGACACGGTAAAGAACCAGAAAACGGAAGAATATCTTGTCAATCAAATCGGGCTGACACTTAGTGAATGTAAAAAATTATGGGTGCTTTTGGAAAAGAAAAAGGAAACCTCCCGAAAGGTTCCCTGAAAATGCAGGCACATGCCTATTCCCATGGGTATGGACAGGCCAGTTAACAGTGGCCAAAAACATAACCCTTATAAAAAATATATGCCCTTCAGAAAAAAGAATTGTAATTTGTGCAACAAATAAGTATCACACATAAGGACAATATTATAATTAAATTTAAATAAAAAATAACATTGTACAAGAGATACTTGTCTGAAGAATTTACATGGATATATCAATTCAATAAATTAATCTCAATAAATTAATCTGCTATTGAGGAATTCCTTTTTATACTGCCGTGCTTATCGAAAATACTTAAAGCTATTCCTTAGGACAGCTACTAAATCTATTTTTTCTTTTAGATCCTGAGAAGTTTGAGAGGTACGTCAAGAGTTTGTCAAATAATATGGATTTATGCAGCAAAAAGCCACCTAAACTCTACATATTCTGTTTCCTGTCGGCTGTTATATTGTCCAGAAGTGCTTGATTTTTGCAGTAATCCCTTCTTAAATAAGAACTATAATGCTTTTTTGATTGAATTAATAATGTTTAAGTTATTTTTGTCTTAATAGCTCAACTCTCTTTCAAGGACTGGTTTTCAGTGGCATTTACGAGCTTGATTATAATCTCCAAATATTTACAAATTCCACAAGTATTTTATAGCGGGACATATAATCAAAATATGCACATTATATAAAATATCCATTTCCTGTAATTTGTTTAAAAATTGTAGTTTATTAAGCAAAAATATTATACTGAAATTTTGCAGGCGATTGGAGTCCCTGAGTGCGTCAGTTAGATGTGTATATATTCCTTACCAGAAGAAAGGAGCCAGAAATATGAGTAAAAGTACAGCGTTGAAGGTAGCATCCCAGTTTCTAAGTTTATTGCTTTGCCTTATATTGTTACCGGCTGCATTTGCTCAGCCAGAAGATCTTAATGGAACAGTAACCTATGAGAATGGAACTTACGAAAGTGATATTGTTCCTGGGCTAGAAGAAATTTACGGAAATTACACCGTACACGATATAAAACCAACCTATTATTCGGTATATCTCATGCCGGGAGAAAATAAAACCTTCAATGTCAGTTTCAGAAACGAAGGTAATGAAACCCTAGACATAGCCCCAAAAGTTATAGCTACACCTGACTATTATTATGAAGTAAACGAAAGTTGGGTTACAATTTTCCCTGAAAACGTAACGGTAAGCCCTGGTGTAAAGCAGAATTTTGCCATCGACGTAAATATTCCCGAGGATACGGAAATTGGGGAATATGAGGCACAGATAGCCTTCACAAATGATACTTATCCTGAAGAATATGATGATCCTATATACATCCAAGAATATACTGAAGAATATAGTGATTCTCTATATGTCAATGCGATGTACCTTTGGGTTTCAGTGCCTGTCCGTCCGAAACTTGAGCTTCAGACAAGTTATATTTCTGATACCGTTGAGCCTGGGAAAGAATATGTATACTCGATACAAATTAAAAATGTAGCAGGGAAAGATGTCACTATTGATCCGAAAATAATGAACTATGAGATATATGACTATTCGTTTGAAGAACCTGCTTTTAGTAATGACATTATAGAAATCTCTGCACCTTCAATCATAAAAGCCGATGAAATCGCAAATATGACCGTAAGGGTACCAGTTCCGGAGAATGCAAGCGGAAGTTATGGTGCTTTCATCGAAATGAACGCTGATGGTAATGAAAATGACGGATCCGTCCCTCAAATAGGCCTGAGCTTCACTGTTGATAAACAGCCTACAGTTCCTTACGTAAAAATCTTTAATACCACAACTGACGATCCGATAACTATTGAAGTTTCGGCTGAAACTTATGACCAAAATGCATTGGTTCGCATCTCCCCTCAAAAAGAAGAAACATATTTTGAAATGAATCTGATATGCAATTCCAACCCTGTTAATCTGACCCTTGTGAAGGCAACTGAGAGTGGTACCATATACTCTCAGGGATACGCCTTACCTATCTGGGCAATAAAAGAGGATTCAAATTATCAGAGTGACAGCAGTAAATATATAGAAAGATATAGAGTGCCCGGAACAGTCGGAACCTGGGAACTTACGATTCTCCCGAAAAACACAAACAGTTTCGACTACTCAATAACTGTAGGAGAGTTCGAATAAAAGTTGAAATAAAAACTGAATCTCATGTAGATATGGGAAAAATTAAGAGAAGCTGACAGGATTCGTTTTTAATTACACCAAGGTTCTGGTTATACTCATTAATTTTTTCCATCATCCATTATATTTTTTAATATTATTTTTCTAGAAATATTATCTAATACATATTACTAATATAATTACACCTTTATTATTATTATTATTATT
>NZ_DAGK01000018.1:0-13155 GCF_002495725.1 Methanosarcina sp. UBA411 | reverse complement strand
AGGGTTCACTTCATCCCCGACCTTTAGGTCGGGGTATTCGTGACCCTCTGCGCTCCCTTGTAATAAACCGTTGAAGCCTTTCAAAGAATGAAAGTGCTGGAGAAATCGCTATCCTGTTTAAAGTACGTGCAAATCAGACCCATCAAAGAATTTAAACTATAAAAAGAAGCAGGTCTTGTGGACTCGAGAAGAGATTGGAGTTTCTAGAGTTATGATCTCACGGAGTTCGGAAACGTACCCTGAAATATATAAGAAATTTGAAAAAGCGTTCATTGAAGAAATTAAGAGGAACTTTTTCCTCTTTGAAATATTTTCCCTTTAGAACTCTCTCCCCTTTTAGAACTTTTTTCTCTATTCCAGTCTTTACTTTCCTCAATGCTTCGAGCGCAGATTCCTGCCCTGCTAGGGAAGATCAAATCTTTTCGTTTGAGGCTACAGTGGTAAGCTTAGAGAACTTTACCCCTTTGAGAGCCATTATAGCTTCGGCAAGCTCCTTAATCTCTTCGCCGTCTCCATCCAGAACGATTACTTCAAAGCAGTTATCATGATCAAGGTGGATATGCACTGAGGATTTAATCAGGTGAGAATATTGGTGCTGAATATCTGCAAGGGCATTTGAGAGCCCCCTTTTCGTGTGGTCGTAAATAACCGCAACGGTTCCGACACGGTAACCTTTAATGTCTCCCATCCATTCGTAATAGGAAATGTAGCTCCTGATGGCATCCCTAATGCCTTCCGAACGGGAAGAATAACCTCTTTTTTCGATGATCTCATCAAATTTACCCAGAAGGGTATCGGGAAGGGAAACCCCTATCCTCATAAGTTCTGTTTCCATAGTATCACCAAGTAATCTTGAACTTGTCTACAAGTTAATACTTTACTTAATTATACGTAGCAATATATATGTTTTTTTCACTTAGCCATTAATATAAAAGAGTTGATTACAAATATTCGTTCTTTACTAATATTAATCTTTGGGAATGGTTTACATTCGCCACGAGAGAAATAGACAGGCTTTTTTATTTTGGAAAAAGTAATTATTCATCCTGGAGAAAACAACATCGTTTACCATCTATAGTAAGATTCAGGAGCAAATTCATTTGAGCTAGTTTACTTCAATTATTGGCCATTAATTATGTTTTTACCTTATTTTGTCAGTTAGTAATCAGCTTTATCTATTATGAAAAAACAGACATCGGAAAACAGATTCTGGATGATTAGAATAGTCAAGGAAAAAATAATATAAAAATGTAACAAAAGGTAAAAAGAAAGTCTTAACCAGCTTTTTTTTCAACAAGACTTTAAGAAAATTTTATATATAGATTACACTACGAATAAATTTCCAGCATAAGAATACCTTCTTGACACTTATTTCTGTAGTCTTTGTGTCGTTGCTCTCTTATCTCCTGTCCACAAGTCTTTTAGGTCTTCCCTTTATCCTGTTCAGTTCAAGCCCCATAGGGCCTGTGAAGTTAAATATGATTTTGAAAGTGCCTTCGGCATAAGCCCTGGAAAGCGGAGGCTTATACCTGAGAAAAGCATGAATAAAATTCTCTTCTACAAGAACCCGATCGCACATATCAGGATTTTCACATTCCACACTGACCCTAAGCACAGTTTCGCCCTCATCCTCTTCGCCATAAAGAAAAGCCTCATATTCTCCGGTAAGGTAGTCCATGTTTTCACGCTGGAAAACTCCCCTTTCCACATCTACTCGATTAAAAGGAGCACCTTCTACCCATACTGTCTCAGCCTCCCGCTGTGGAGTCATGATTTTCATATGCGTCCTTCCGCAGAAGCATTGCTTGCGCGTAAGCACTACAGTTGTGTCTTCAGTATCATAGTTTAAGAGAAGGTTTCCTGCCTTTGCCCCGACAGGCAGCAGTGTGCTCAGGATGACTCTTCCGCATTCTCCATCAGGCACATAATTCTCGAGATGAGGATCGTAAATATCAACATGGACAAGGTCTTCAGGCACATGCAGCCCGGACACTTCATTACATTCCCCGCACATCGTGCCTTCCGTGCTCCCATAGGTATTATAAACAGGACAGCCCCAGATTTCGGAAAGGTAATTCCTCGACTCGTCAGCAAAAGATTCTCCTCCTACGACCAGTTTATCTACGCCTGACTCCCAAGGATTGGTACCCTCTACCCGTAACCTTCTGGCGAGATTCAGGAGTTTAAATACGCTGCCTACTATACCTGTAGGCCTGTAAGCCTCGATAACACGCAGGGGAAACGTACATTTGCCCTCAGGAATAATGCTCATTCCAAGCTGCCTGGCTGCAAGGGTCATGGTGTTTGCCCCAATGTTCATCCCATAAGAAGCACAGACAATAACCCTGTCTCCAGGACCAAATCCCTGAGACCTGAAAATGCGGGCGTATTTTTCCGAATACCGTTCCCAATCTTCCCATGTAAGAAAGAAGCTTTTCGGAATTCCGCTGGTTCCACTTGTCTCATGAACTGTGAAAACATCCTCCCAGCCCACGCTCTTGAACATGAATTCCCCTGCCTCAGGCGGCTGGTTTTCGCGGATAGTTTTCCCAGAGATTATGGGAAGATCCAGAAGGTCCTCATGGGTTTTAATCTCAGCCGGGTCTACGCCCTGTTTTTCAAACCACTTTCTGTAAAAAGGAGAATTTTCTGCCGCATATTTTACAGTGTACCGTACCCGCTCCTCTATGAGAGCATCCAGTTCTTCTCTGCCCATGGTTTCGATTTCAGGATTGAAATAAGTTTTTAACTTGCCCATAGAAAGCACCCCCAAACGAAACATAAAATATAGAACGATAAACTGAAGGAAAAGCCTGTTATTTATTGGTTTTAAACGTGAAACACTTTTGGGTAAATAAAAAATTTAAAATTTTGTTTAGAATTAAGAAAGAAATCTCATACACATATTTTCAATCAATATCATCAGTGATAACTTTTTTAAAGCTATTATACAGAGTTTAAAACTGATTACTGCGAATAGTAAGTTATATATAAGACGTCGCATATGTGTATTTTGATGGTCAATAGGGTTAAGCGTAGGGTATCATGCCTCCCAAAAGCTACATATTATAAGCCAAGGGAGGTTCCTCTCTGCGATCTCGAAATTATCAATCTGTCCATAGAAGAGCTTGAGAGTATCCGCCTTTGCGATTTCCTTCAAGTCGAGCAGAACGAGGCCGCAGATATGATGGGCATCTCCAGAAAAACCTTATGGAGTGACCTGCAGAAGGCTCGAAAGAAAGTGGTAGATGCACTTGTTAACGGCAAAGCGATAGAAATCTCTGGAGGAGAGTACATAAATAGTGGCGAGTGCAAGGTCGAATTCCTCTGTAATGGATGCAAGAATAAGTGGGAATTACAATTCAATGAGGATCGTCCTACTAGCTGTCCTAAATGCGGCTCCAGGATAATTTATCGAGTCGGCGGCGACGGAAGAGGAAAAAGGTTCATTGAGAACAATTACTGCTGCCCCAAAAATAAAGGTAAAGCGGCAGTAAATGATAAAACAGGAAGTGTAGAAAATGACAAAAATTGCAATACCGTCGATGAGTGACAGTGGACTGGAATCTGATGTTTGTGCTCATTATGGCTCATGCGAATATTTTACTATAGTAGATGTAGATAATAAAAATATTGTAGGCTTTGAATCGATAAGCAATCTGTCTCCTGAAGGAGAGCATAACTGCGCTGCTCCTTCAATAATCCTGAAATCACACAATGTTGATGCTGTACTCATCTCAGGAATCGGCGGAAGGCCATTAATGTCATTGGTTGAAAAGGATATCAAAGTATTTGCAGGAGCAACTGGAAAGGTTTCCAATGCAGTTGAGGACTATAACAATGGATTGCTGCGAGAAATATCTACTAATGGCACCTGCAATTGCTCTCATCACTAAAGTAAGGCAATAAACAAAAGCGGCATTTAAAGTAGCAGTTATCCTTTACTTTATTCCTCTATTCCTTCTTTTCTTCATTTATTGGTTTGTATTTCCGATTTCTAAATTTTACCCTATTGGCCTAATAATTGAAAAAATAAATTAAGTCGAAAACCGGAAATCTCTTCATGAGAGCTGAATCCAGTTATCCTGAGAAACCCGATTCAAACCCTGCAATCACATCCTCTTTCTTTAAGGAGACGGACCTGTTCTTCGTAAGAATCCACAAACTCGTCTTGAACGGCTTTTCCTATCGCAAAGGCAGGGTCAAGAGGAGTATGATGTTTATATCCTCGCTCTGTCATCTCATGAACAAGCGATTCATGTCTCAGGTAAAGAGCTTTGAGCTTTCCTCTCCAACGCATCGTTTCTGGATGATGAGCATAAGCTTTCTTATTATTGGTGATTATAGACCAGAGAGCATGTAACTCACGGTGTTCTCCTAGAAGATGCTGCCTGCATAATCTCTCAGGAGGTATATCCCAGATTCTCATAATATGAATTTCGAGCACATTTAAGAAAGAGTTTCCGGAAAGAGAAAAGAGTTTTACTTAACGCGAAAATTGAGTCTCATGTTCTGTGTCTGATCCCTTGTTCTTATATCTATTTACATACTATTTGAGAAAAAATAGTCCATGAGACAGGAGACATTCTGGCTTTCTGGAATTTTTCTGCTGGCTATTGTATACTTTTTATTAATTCCTGTACTTGCCCACGTACCGGTTTTCGGAGGGGAGGGTAAAAATCATGAAACGGCAATTCAGGTTGAAGATCCTTCGAAATCAAGAGTGTTTTACGGGCAGCTTGCTTCAGGGGAACTCAATTATTATAGTTTTAAAATGGAAAAAGGAGAGAGAATCGTACTTGGGCTTACAATTCCCGTTGAAGAAGGAAACAAGGGTTTTACCCCAAACCTGATTCTTATCGGGCCGGGAATTGAGGATGAGGGAAAAGTACCCGATAGACTGGAAGTGCCCGAAGGAGATGGAGCAAAAGTGCTCTCCGATAGCCTGCCTAAAAGTCCTGTATATGAAGGATTTACTCCAAGCGCCTTCTACTCGCTTGATAAGCTCGATATCAAAGCTCCGGAAAGCGGAACATATTATGCTGTTGTAGGTGCAATACAGGAAGCGGGTTTGATAGAGGGAGAAGATCCAATACAGGGAAAAAGTATACATGAAAGAGAAATCCCAAAAAAAGGGAATTATGGAATAGTTATAGGATACAGAGAAACTTTCACCTTGAAAGAATGGATATCCATACCCCTGAACCAGGTAAAGATTTACCGTTGGGAAGGGCAAAGCCTGATATTAATCTTTACTCCACTTGCGATAACTCTAGCAGCCGGGCTTCTGGCAATTTTCTTACGAAGAGAAACTGTCGCCAGTTTCAATCCCGAACGCATCTCAGGAATACTTGCAGGCCTTTTCTTTCTGAGTACAGGAGTAACATACATTTTTCAGATGTTAATTTCGTTGAGTGAAAGTTCATATTCCTCAGGAATCGTTATTACTATCACTTTAATCCTGATCAGTATAGGAATCGGAGTTGCTGCAATAGCTTTAAGTCTCAAAGATGAAAATTACGGTAAAACATCAGGAAGAAAACGACTTTACTTCTTTATTTTAGGAATATCCGGACTTCTATTTTGGTCAGGGTGGTTAATAGGCCCTCTTCTGGCTTTTGAAGCTGCTGTCCTCCCCTGGAAGCATAAATGATAAAATTTTAGAGCCGAAAGAAACAGTTGATTAATATAATTGAAATGATACGAATGAAATGATACGAATAATATATAATTATTAAATAATTATTAAGTAACTGATTTTTAGAATAATTATAAACGATTTATTTTTAAATAGTAATTAAGTAACCTCATTAATATAACATGACTTCGGGGGAAAAATATGGTAAAAACTTCACTGAAAGTAGGGCAATCTGCTCCGGATTTTTGCCTTCTCGACCAGGAAGGGAATAAGACATGCCTTGAAGACCTAAGAGGGAAATGGGTAATCCTTTACTTTTATCCGAGAGATAATACGCCAGGGTGCAGCCTTGAAGCAAAAAACTTCAGTTGCTTAAGAAAAGATTTTGAAGCCGAAAATGCTGTGATTATTGGGGTTAGCAGAGATAGTGTAGAATCCCACAGGCGGTTTATTGAAAAGAAAGAACTTAAAATAAAGCTTCTCGCGGACGAGCAGGCAAGCGTCCATAAAATATACGACGTCCTGCACCCAAAACACTTCCGGGGCAAAGAAGTCACAAGCGCTGTCAGAACCACCTTTCTCATAGATCCCGAAGGAGAAATCGTCAGAGTATGGGATAATGTTAAAGCCGCAGGGCATGCGGAGAAAGTGCTTTCTGAATTGAAGACTCTGAAAGAGAGGTGAAATGAGAACACATTACAAAATAAAATATAATGAGTTTATATATAAACCGTTAATTTTTGCAAATCCGATTTATTATAATCGAAAATTTAGTTAAAAATAAGGATAAAAGAAATAAAAAATAAATTTCTAAAAAACAAAAATAACTTTATCTCAATTTTATTTCCAGCCTGAGAAATTATAGCTGGTTAAGGCCTTTTTCAAAGTGTTATACCGGTCTGTTATACCGGTCAAGAGGTTTGCAGATTTTTTTTACTTAGTGATGTACTGCGGCCTCACGCGTATAATAAGTCTCAGCTCTTGCAGCGAAATAAATCGTATAAAGCGCTGCAAGCCCAACAATTATGTATACAATTCTCGAAAGGGTACTTCCTACCCCGAAGATAGCATCTACAACGTTAAAATTGAAGAGCCCTACAAGCCCCCAGTTTAATCCGCCTATTATAACAAGTATAAGTGCAATCAAGTCTACTGGATTTCTTACTGCCATAGATGTCACTCCCTTTTTGCTTTATTTTCCTTTTTTATAAAAGGAAAAAATATAAAAAATCCAATATTAAATTGGAGATACTTGTATTTATATATGACTAATCTAAAAATTAGAGTATCTTAGAGAAAAAGATAGTAAATAAAAAATTAAATCGCAAAAGAGTTGAGAATCCCATAATGATGTCTGGGCTCATACTTTTTTGTAGGCTGATTGTAAAAACCTTTGAGATATATTAACTCATTAAAGCCATGCTCTAGAGTCTAAATTAAATAGTCAACCCCTTAGTGAAAGCCCACTGGCAGTGTCAGAGCGCACCAAATAGACCAGATACTAAATATATAGAGATTATGTAAAAAATTGAGTTTATAAATACCTTACCAGCTTTATAGTCAGACTTGGCTTGATACTCGTTATCATATAACTCAACGTATAATCTGTAATCTATTGATTTTCGATTCCAGTTATCAATGAACATACAAAATGCTCCTACTAACAGAATAAGAAAGCTAACTTTTGTTGCTAAATTAACAACAGCAGGATAACTCTCTATTATTAAGAAAGTAAGTATAATACCGTCAAGACCTATGAGATACTTATAACAATCATCCAAAGAAAAGTAATTTTGAATCATACTTATACACCGTATAAAAATCCTTTAGTGATATAAAAATATAATGAGAAATATAAATTTAATGCTCCAACGCGAATTATGTTTGCTTGCTGATTGGTGAGTTTGAAGGCTGGTCTATCTAAAGAAATAGATTCATTTTAAACTTTACTTCTGAGGCAGATGAAATACTTTAATCATTTGAGAATATTCAGCAAGCTCTTTATGCACAAGGAGCTCAGTAAGAGAGACTCCTTTTTACTCCAGACCAGCTTTTTTCTACTTTACCTTTGAGCACAAACTCATATTGTCTTAATAGCTCATAGAAATCTAATTTACCAAGCAATTTAAAAGTCAAAAACCTGCCCGTCATATCCAAGGGGCAAAAACATCGCTTCAATATGGTGAGGACGAAACAGATGACTTAGATGGGTCAAAGCTATTTCTTTTGCATTAAGCTGCTCTGCAAGTGCCATGGCCTCTTCTGAATTCATGTGTTTTTTGATATGGATATTGGGTGGGACTATAGCATCGGCGATAAGAAGATCCGGGTTTTCCATAAGCTCCAGACTGGATGCGGGGATTTCTGAGTTTGTATCTCCTGTTATCACTATTTTTTTATCGCCATCACGGATTATAACCCCTATCGGAACCTCTACAGGAGGATGGTTGACCTTAAAAAGGGTAAACTGCAAACCAATTAGCTCGAATGGCTCATAAAGTTTTACGTAATGATACCTGGGTTTAAGAAAGGAAACGTACCGGTCTATGTACTCAAGCGTTTCCTGAACCCCATAGACATCAACCTTATTTTGAACCCTGTAGAACTCTCCGAATCCAGAGTAATGATCGTAGTGTCCATGCGTCCAGATCACTCCGTCCACACAGGACAGGTTTTGCTTGAGGAATTGTTGCCTTAGATCAGGGCTGGTGTCAATAAGGATTTTACCCTTATCGGATTCTACTAGGATAGAAGAACGAAGACGCTGGCTCTTTCCACCTTTTCTGGCGTCTTCGCATGCAGGGCAATTACATCCAATTTTTGGAGTACCAACAGCGTCACCAGTCCCAAGCAATGTTAGCCTCATGTTACTTCTTCCGTTCGTACTCTTCGGATTTGAGATCAGCTCGTTCATTAAAAGAATTCACAGCTTCCAGAAGATCCTGCTGAGTAAGTATTTTACGTTCCTCAAGAAGAGCACTCAGAACAGCTTCCCTTATAACCATGCGCAGGTCTGAGCCTGAATAGCCTTCTGTTAATTCCGCAATTTCCCCTGTATTAAAGTCCCCTTCTATATGTCTGGTTACAATATCCAGGATATTTTTACGCATGTCGAGGTCAGGAAGAGGGAAATGAACTATTTCATCAAAACGCCTCCATGCCGCACTGTCAAGCATGCGTGGGTGGTTTGTCGCAGCAATAAGAAGAACTCCGTGCTCCACGAGGCTGATTTCATCTATGGCCTTAAGAAGGGTATTTACTGCCCTCTTGATGGCAGCATTCTCGTCAGAAGTCCTTGCTTTTGCTACGAAATCAAGCTCATCTATGAAAAGAATGCACGGATTGAGCTTCTTCGCAAGCAAAAAGACTCTGTCAATGTTCTTTGCAGTCTCACCAAGATACTGATCTGTTATCATGGAGAGTTTGACCTCAACAAAAGGAATTGAAAGCTGTTCTGAAAGTGCACGGGCAACCGAGGTCTTTCCGGTTCCTGGAGGGCCGACAAACAGAAGTTTTCCAATATCATGCAGGCCGATCTCTCTCAGATATTCCCTGTACTGAATGGCTTTCATGATCTTTTCAACTTCGTTCTTCTGTTCCTCGGTGAGAACAAGATCCCTGACTTTTTGCTTCACATCCTCAGGGGCGAGAATGACTGCGAGTTTAAGCATCTCTTCGCTTTTGTCCTCTTTCCTAATCTCTGCTATCAGAGATTCTATCCATTCCCTGTCAACTTCCTTGGGCCTGATTTTCGCCTTTGCAAGTGCATAGTTTGCAGCCTCGTCCTTCTTTATTTCTCCAAAGTAATACGCCAAGACAGGATTATTTTCAATCCGTTCCTGGGAACCTTCCTGCTTTTCAAACCATTCCGCAGCCAGTTCGAAAGCACTCAGACGAAGTTCAAAATGAGACTTGTCAATATTTATGAAAGGGACATTTCTTACAATTTTCTCGATATCATTAAGCCCGTACAGTTTTTCAATTCGGATAAACGTGGCTGTGATAGGTTTGGGAACTGTTTTTTCTGTACTACTCCAGTAGTTTTTCCGAATGTTCTTGGGAAGATCATTTACATCCAGTTCTGGGTAGCGGTTATAGATCTCTGCTGTCAGCAGTAGTTCTACGATATCTAATATAGTGCCTGACATGTTTTTACCTGTTGCATGCTTGGACTAATCCACTATCAAGTGTTGGGCACTCAAATGCGGTAAGTTCTTAAATCTTTACTTAAGTTGTTAAACCTAGTAATTGATTCTCTTCGATGATAAAATTTACTAAGCAGCCGGCAGTAAAAGAAAAAGCTGACTGGAGATGATAACTTTATCTAGCAGAAGACGTTATCTACTCTATCTCTTTCGGGAATAAAAACATATTTTCGGAAAAAGCCTTTATCGCCTCCGGAAAATGTCTCACTTTCAGAGAGTGATTGTGAATTCCAGAAACCGTTTAATTGTCTCCGTGAGATATACTCACATCTAAGAGAGAATTCGATCTGTATAGCTTATTTCTGGAATGCCACAGCATTATCAAAACTTCTGCATTATCAGAACTAGTATATTAAAACTATCATTCCTAAGATTTCTCTTAATCTGAGGAAAATCCAGAATTATCCCTAGAGAGGACCATTGCATGACAAGAGAACAGCTCTATTCAGGGAAAGCAAAAACAATCTATAAGACGGATGATCCTGACACCCTAATTACCGAATTCCGAAACAGTCTGACTGCATTTAACGGAGAGAAGAAAGGGGAAATGGAAAAGAAAGGGTATTACAACGCCCAAATCTCAAAAAAATTCTTTGGGATGCTCGAAGCCGAGGGAATAAAGACTCATTTTGTTGAAATGCTTTCTGACATCGATATGCTTGTGAAGAAAGTCGAGATTATAAAAATTGAAGTTATTGTCAGGAATATTGCCGCAGGTTCGATTACGAAAAGATACCCCATAAAAGAAGGCACGGTTTTCAAGTCCCCTGTACTTGTTTTTGACTTTAAAAACGATGAATATGGGGACCCAATGCTGAATGACGACATTGCTCTTGCACTTGGGCTTGCAACACCGGAAGAACTTGCTACACTCCGGAAACTCGCTTTTAGAATCAACGACCTGCTTGTGCCCTATCTGGACAAAAGAGGTATCATACTTCCGGACTTCAAGCTGGAATTCGGAAGGAGAAACGGAGAAATCCTCCTTGCAGACGAGATTTCCTGCGATACCTGCCGGTTCTGGGACAAGAATACCGGACAGTCCATGGATAAAGATGTCTTCAGGTTTGACAAGGGCGACATTTCCAAGGCTTACGAAGAAGTTGCAAGGCGCATAGTGCCCGAAATATTTGAATAAACGTGAAAAGAAGGTTAGGAAACTTGAATTAACCGGATAAGAGGCTTCAAAGTGTTCCTACCTGCTTATTTTTGTTTTTATATTGCAGCAAGCAGTTTTTCTTTACTTACGCGATTTCTGTTTTGATGGATTCTGCTTTTAACATCTTTATGCTTTAAAAAAGAAGTCCAGAGTCGTTTGAAAACGAAAGTCTGAAAGCGCTTTTGCCTGCTGCACCCACTCAGTTTTTGGTGTCCTGATCCTGCCCGCAATATCGGAAACTGCGGCTTCGAGAGAATCAAATTTCCTTGAGGGATTCTGAAGAGCTTTTCTCATCCCCTCCCTGACAACCCAGACTCCAAGGGGAGCCCAGTAGTCCGGAGTTATTTCCCTGAGCACGAAAATCGAAGCCTGTCTTTTGATTTCTGTAAGGTATTCAAGCACAGGCAGCCGCGCAGCATAATAACCTCCAGCCAGGGGAGAATAGCCTTTTTTACCATCATACCCCTCACTGTCTTCTCCAATCCAGCTTGATTCTCCAGACCAGACTGCTTTTGGGAGCCAGATTTCAATAAGCTCGAAGGTATAAGCCCGTGGAAGAATAAGGACTTCAAAATGGTTTCCGAAATGAGTCCCGCTAAAAAGCTGGATCTCTGAGACCCAGGGAAAATCCTTTATTCGGTCTGCAAGTTCCTTTCCTGCCATATCATCCACGGCTGTAATTGACCAGCGCGTTGGCACGATTTTTCGTTCTCTTCCAAGCAGGCCAATCGAAAACAGGCGAGTAATATGTTCGGCCGGAATATCCCCTTTATAGAGTTCAAGCACCGCGTCTTTTGCCAGAGCATCAGTGTCATAGACAAGGTAATCCACTTTTTTCGGAACATTTGGATTTTCTGCAAGCTCAAAATTTTTCACAAGCCCTGAGGGGCCCATAGGCGTGAGCACAGCATCGAATTTAAGTTCCTGTTTTGGAGCTTTGAAAAACCAGGCTTCGGTATCCACCGGCTTTCTTGAGAGGGCAAGTTCCTGAGCCTTTACAAGGAGAGGGTTTTCTTTGTTACGGGCGTCTTTTACACGGAAGTTTGTGTTTGCCCTGACCATACGGGAACGCATGGAAATAATATCCTCAATCTGCATGTTTGCCCAGGCTGAGGGGTCTTCAAAAAGCGAGGCTTCGCTTCCTTTTGCCAGAGGGGGAATGAGCGGACCTGCCGAAACCCTAGGGTAACCGTAGCTTCCAACAAAAATAGCAGGAGGAGACGCTCCAAAAACTGAGTCACCTGAAATTACAGGTGCAATAGATTCTAAGGACTTGAATTTTTCAAGAATTGGGCAACGGGGACGCCCACAAAGTCCTTTTCCTTTACATTTAATGCACAGTGTGCCATTCACTTTAAATCCGTATCCTCACAGATGATACAGGCTTTAACTCCAGGAGCATTCCTGTATAGCCAGCCGGATTTTTGAACAATACTGCAAATGCCGCACATGCCTTTTGTCTTTTCCTGAGAGGATAAGTCTTGATTTAGAAGCACGGATGCAAATTTCCGAATTTCGTTGTGAGTCTCCTCGGAAAAGTCAACTTCAGCCCCGCGTTTTTCGCTTACGTACTGAGATACCGCAGCTCTTGAGAGCTCTAGAATGTCCGCTACATCTTGCTGCGTACACCCATGCTCAAAAATCATTGTTCTGGAAAGTTCTGCCCGAATTGCGGGCAAGACTTTCTGTACCATAATTTCACATGTTGTTTTCATGGGAGACCAACACCACATAAATAAGGTAAATTTTACGAGAGATTCTCTTAATTGCTTATATTCATAGATTTATGTTTTTTGGGTAGATAATGTGTCTCCCTTAATTTACCAAAAAAATGCATGCTATTGAAGTATCTATAAAATATACACAATTCCAAACCTGAAAACGTTATTACTACTTCTCAGATCCGATTTACTCCTGAAGCTGATCAGGATTTAGTTTTTAATCTGTTCAGCAGAGAAACCCTTTTCCATGAGGACTTCTTTCATGCGGGTCAGGTGATTACCCTGAAGTTCCACAGTATTTCCTTTTACCGTACCGCCGCATGCAAACTTTGATTTAAGATAAGTGGACAGTTCGTGAAGATCAATTTCACTTGCGTCGAAACCTTCTACAACGGTAACTTCTTTTCCGTATCTTCTTCTGTTAACTTTTAC
>NZ_DAGK01000013.1:67795-103929 GCF_002495725.1 Methanosarcina sp. UBA411 | reverse complement strand
AGGGATTGCTCCTCGTTTTTTGTGGGAACAAAAAATAAGGAGTATTTTTACAATTTTATTTTTACAAATTTTTGGGTAATAACAGAATTTAGAGGATTTCTACAGAGCCGTAATTTCATAAATTTAAATAAAACAGTTAAAGAACAAAGCAAAATGGGTTAACCGTTTAATAGGTTCGGCAGCCGAAGCTGGCTGTTAAAATCTAGTATATTAGCTTTTCTTTTTGAGGCTCTGTAGAAATCCTCTGAAATAAAGAATTTACATTTATTTTAACTGAATTACCTGAAGTATTTTTACTTATTCATTTCAGAGCTACTAAAGCTTATTTAGATAGGTTTTTTACAGAGCCCTTTTTGACTTAATTACCTGACTTTTTCCTTTAAATATTAGATTATTAGGCCTTTTCAGTCTGGCTCCAAAATTAAAATATCCATACTATGCGAAAATCCAATGTTCGCAGGCTCCTGAAGTAATAATCTCGGACGTGAAACACAAACTTGAAATCTTATTTAACCTAACAGGTAACTTCATATTTCCTGAGAAATAAATAAAAGCAAATAAAAGCATTGAACTGGCTAAATGTACTATGAACATTGATATGCAATTAGAATTAGAAGATATCTTACTTCTATGACTATATATTGGGGAGCAATTCTATTAATATAATAACTAATATTATAACTCAAAAATGAGTTAATAATTACAAAAGGATTTAAATTATATGAATTTCTGTTGTTATAATAAAGTCAGAAATGATTCAAGCTTTTTTAAAGACATATGGTGGGGAAAATGAATAAGAGACTGTTTTTGGTATCATTAGTTCTTATATTTTTGATTCTTGTATCGATTGTGGTTTCAGCCGAACAATATACAAAAATTGGCAACGGATCCGAGCTTGCTGTTGATGTTGGCAAAGTAGCGTGGACAAGTAATGGTACTATTCATCTCTATGACCTCACTACTAAAAAAGAAACTACAATCTTTTCTCCTGCAGCGTCTCATCCAGCTATTTCAGGCAATATATTGGTTTGGCATGAAGATAGTAATGGAGTGCCAAAACTTACTGTATATGATATAAATACGAAGGCTAGATCTTACATCAAACAGGATGTAGATCAATCAAGCAGGCCTGCCATTTATGGCAGCAGAATCGTTTGGAGTGCAAATTCCAATGTTTACATGCGTGATATATCAACATCCACTCAGACTCAAATCACAAGCGGTGAGGCTCCAGACATATATGATACCAAAATAGTATATAGTTCTGACATTGCAGGTGATACTCCACAGATCTATGTATATGATATTTCCACTAAAAAAGCAATAGATGTCAGCCAGTATGGAGATAACATGTTTCCTCACATTTACGGCGACAAAGTCATATGGTCGGATTTTTACACCAGACTAGGCAATATCCGCATGTATGATCTTGCTACCAAGCAGCAGACAGAAATTACAACTGGTGACGATATGACTGGCTACGACACTGGTGGCCCAACTGACATAAGCGGCAACAAGGTCGTTTATTTGAAACACAACGACCTTGCAAATATGAACTCAGGCGATCTATATGTATATAATATAGATACTGGAGAAAGCAAACAATTAACTTCCGGTAACACCGCACAAACACCAGCCATATCAGGAAATGTCATAGTTTGGTCAGATTCTGGTAGTATCTATATGGTAAACTCTTGGTAAACTGCTGACAGCTTTTGATAAGGATATAAGTATAAAAACGGATTTCGTCGGTTTGAGTAATTCTGGGTGAGATAAACTCAAGAAGTTAAGTCATCCTGATTAAGTCATCTCGACTTATATCTTTTTCAATGCTGGAAAAATATACGGTCAACTTAACTATAAGAAAAAAGCAGGAATTAGAACCAAGCAGGAATTAGAATCATAAAAAGAGCGGCTCTGTAGAAATCCTCTGAAATAATGAATTTTCATAAATTTAAACTGAGCAGCTAGATTGGATATACTTATCTTTTTCAGCCTCTTTCATCTGATGTAGATAGGTTTTCTACAGAGCCAAAAGAGCGATAATCACAGTGAAGCATGGTGGCAATTCGTTGATTCATATCTTTAAAGTTATAGGCTTAAAAAGAAAATCATCTATTCTTAGCTTCATAGCTTGTTTATTCTTACATTTGCAACTGGGATTTTGCCATTCCTAAAACTACTTAGCAATCCCACTTGCACTAATCTTTGTATATACTTTTACTTTTTACGCCCTTTGAAATTATGATAAGATTGTAAATCAATAAAGTTCACGGCATTTGTGTTTTCAGATATAAATCTTTTGCCAGCTTACAAAAAATCGTTTCGTTAAAGAGATTCTTTTTTTCTCTAATATTTCACAGCGGTATAATTTTAAATTGTGGTCGCGCATGCCTGTCTATGGAAAAAGGTTTTTAAGTATTGATTATCTTTCTTGAGTAACTCAGGCTTGAAAAATAGCTCATTATAGGGAAAAATAAAGTAATCATTTATTAGGAAGTTTATATACAACTAGTTTAATACAGTTAATTATATATAGACTTCTAAATACTGTTATGTGAAATCAGTTAAGTTTATAATTAACATCTATTTTAATGGATATTAATTATAATTTATAAGAAATAGTTTGATAATTTATAAGAAATAGTTTGGGGACAAAAAAACGGACCCATTTAACTAATAGACGTAATCAGGAGTAATTTTAGATGAAGTTCGGAATTGAATTTGTGCCGAGCGATCCAGCTTTAAAGATCGCATACTACGCAAAGCTCTCAGAACAGCAGGGATTCGACTACGTCTGGATCACTGATCACTACAACAACCGTGATGTTTACTCCACTCTTACCGTTCTCGCTCTGAATACAAACAGTATCAAGATCGGTTCCGGTGTTACAAACTCCTACACCAGAAATCCCGCAATTACTGCATCAAGCATTGCCTCAATTGCCGAGATTTCAGGCGGAAGAGCAGTTCTCGGTCTCGGACCCGGAGACAAGGCAACCTTCGATGCCATGGGCATTGCATGGGAAAAGCCTCTTGCAACCACCAGAGAAGCAATTCAGGCAATCAGAGGTTTCATCTCTGGCGAGAAAGTCTCCATGGACGGAGAAATGGTTAAGTTCGCAGGTGCCAAGCTAGCCTTCAAGGCTGGAGACATCCCTATCTACATGGGTGCACAGGGTCCCAAGATGCTCGAACTCGCTGGTGAGATTGCAGATGGTGTCCTTATTAATGCTTCCCACCCGAAGGATTTCGAAGTTGCTGTCGAGCAAATTAAGAAAGGAGCCGCAAAAGCTGGCCGTGACCCAAGCGAAGTCGATGTTACAGCATACGCTTGCTTCTCAATTGACAAAGACCCTGTAAAGGCAGTCAATGCCGCAAAAGTAGTGGTTGCCTTTATTGTTGCAGGTTCCCCTGACCTTGTTCTCGAGCGCCATGGAATTCCAGTCGAAGCTAAGAGCCAGATCGGTGCAGCCATTGCTAAAGGAGACTTCGGAGCTCTCATGGGCGGACTTGTTACTCCTGAGATGATCGAGGCTTTTGCTATCTGCGGAACTCCTGAGGACTGCATGAAGAGAATTAGAGACCTTGAGGCAATCGGAGTTACCCAGATTGTTGCCGGATCTCCGATCGGTCCTAACAAAGAAAAAGCAATAAAGCTTATAGGTAAAGAAATCATTGCAAAGATGTAATTTTATTACATCCTGCATAATATTTTTTAATTTTTCTTTATTATATTTTTTAAAAACGTCTTACCTTTAAGGTAAGCAAATCAAAGCGTTGGAGGTAACTAATTGCCACCAAAGATTGCAGAAGTCATTGAGTATGACGTATGCGCAGCCTGTGGGGCATGCGAGGCTGTGTGTCCCATAGGGGCTGTAACTGTAAAGAAAGCTGCAGAAATCCGTAATCCCAATAATCTGGAATTGTATAAAAAAGGAGCTGGGTATCTAGTTTGTGAAGGTTGTTTAACCTGCAGCAGAATCTGTCCAGTAGTGGATGGCTTCATCGAGGATGAACTTGCAAACGTGCGCAAGTTTTTTGCCGCAAGATCTAAGGACAGTGCCGGCAGCCAAGATGGAGGAGTAACCAGCGGTATTCTTAAATCCCTTTTCAAACAGGGTAAAATCGATTGTGCCGTCGGAATTACTCGAAACGAGAAATGGGAACCTGAAGTAGTTCTATTAACAAGTGCTGAAGACGTCGAGAGAACAAGAGGAACTAAATATACTTCTGACCCGGTTATTGCTGCTCTCAGGGAAGCCTTCGAAAAATATGACCGGATTGCAGTTGTTGGGGTGCCCTGTCAGGCTCATTCTGCAAAGTTAATCCGGGACAACGTAAGCGAAAAAATAGTCCTCATCATTGGATTACTCTGTATGGAAAGTTTCAATCGTGATGTAATGCTTGAGAAGATAATCCCAGAGATTATGAAAGTAAAGCTTGAGGATATCAAGAAGATGGAGTTTACCAAAGGTAAATTCTGGGTCTATACCAATGACGATGAGGTTCACTCTGTGCCTATTAAGGATGTAGCCAAATACGCCCGTAACCCGTGCCATCACTGCTGTGATTACACCTCGGTTTTTGCAGACATCTCGGTGGGCTCAGTAGGTGCTCCTGATGGATGGAACTCGGTCTTTATAAGGACAGAGATCGGAGAGGAATACTTCGATATGGTCCGCGATGAGATGGAAATTATGGAAGATCCCAAGCCAGGTCTTGACCTTGTCGGAAAGCTTATTGATATGAAGCGCAAAAATAATGCTGAACATTTCAAGGAAGTCTGTAAAGAGTTCAGCTTTGAGACCGGAATCCGTAATGAAACGGTCTGATTTCAGAATATATTGGGATAAATTACCCTATTAGAAATTACCAAGGTATGGTTGGAGGTTTGAATCCGGGATGGTGCGAGCTTTTTATATTGGACGTTTTCAACCGTATCATTTCGGGCACCATGCTATAATTAAGCAGATTGCGGAAGAGGTTGACGAACTGGTTGTAGGCATAGGAAGTGCCCAGAAAAGCCATGAAATCACTGACCCATTTACTGCAGGGGAAAGAGTGCTGATGCTGTATAATGCACTTGAAAATCTCCCTATCCGACACTATGTTCTTCCCATTGAAGATGTCAGGTACAATTCGATCTGGGTCCATCATGTCGTGTCCCGGACGCCTAATTTTGAAGTGGTATACTCAAACAATCCTCTGGTTATTCAGCTCTTCCGGGAAGCCGGTTTCTGTGTAAAAGAATCCCCTCTCTATGTTCGGGAGAGATATTCAGGTACGGAGATCCGGAGACGGATGATTGCAGGAGAAAAATGGGAACATCTTGTTCCAAAACCAATTGTCGAAGTAATTAAGGAAATAGACGGGGTAACTCGCCTCAGGAATGTTTCTGCCAGCGACAGTAATTTCTCTTTATAATGATAATTCTTAAGTCAGTAATTCTTAAGTCAGGGCATTTTTGTAATGACTTTAGAGTCATTATCTTCCTGTCAATTTAGCATTTCTTAGCTTTTACTGTTAACTTGTCTTTAACTTATCTTATTCTTTTCTTCAGTTTTCTTCTTATTTCCCCTACTCTTTATTTCATCTTACTCTTCCTCCTTCTTCGCCTCTTGGCGTTTTTTTCAGTTCATTGAACTTAATTCCTAAGCATGATTCTTAAGCATTAATTCTTTAGATTCGCACAAATGCGTATTAAGTAATAGCCTTGAATCTTCTAATCTACACATAATCCTCTTTGTTTATTTATTACTTATAGTTATTAAGTTCTTTTTATAATTATTAAAATTGAAAAGTGTAATATTTCATAGGGTAAAATTTTTATAAAAGAAGACACTATTTCTATTTAATGCACTGTTAGAAATTTTTGATATTGATATAGGTCATTTTCTTTGTGTCCTGTGATGATATGCTTCAATGTTTAACCTTGATTTAACGTCTCATGGTAATTGCTGCAATCGATATTACAACTATGCACACTGATGATTTCCTATATTATTGAGAAGTTAAAGGTGCATAAGATCTCAAAACAGATGGTTTAATTTAAAACCGTCTATTAAGTGATAACGCAAAAAGATAGCTCAATCATATGAAAATATATCTCCCTGATAATTAGGGGGTTTAATCCGGAAGAGTATATTTTCACTGCTGTTAAAACTTGGACTTAAAATCCAATAGCTTTGAAAATTTTATGATTGAGTGTATACTTTGGAGGATAAATTATGCGAAAAATTGGATTCAAGATAATGTGTGTTTTCACACTAGTCTTCTTTGTCATGTCAATGACAGGAGCAGCAGCATGTCCTAAGTGTAAAACAGATGCAAGAGATGATAAATTTACCGTTGATCTTTGTAAAAAATCTAATTGCTTTAACGTACTAAAAAATGACAAAGGATGTGGCCTTAAAGTCGTGACTACCGGGTATATCAAGACCGCAAAAGGTGGTCAGGTACTGATGAAAAGCGATGGCAGTTTCTGCTACGTAAAACCAGTTTCCTGTTCTAGCAAGTCTGACAGCTTCACATACAAGGCAGTGAACAAGAATAAACAGTATGACACTGCAAAAGTTACACTGAATTTAAAATGCACTGACTGCTCAAAGAAGAGTTCTTCAAGTAGTTGCTCTAAAAAAGTCTCAAGTTGCTCTAAAAAAGTCTCAAATTGCTCTAAAGTTTCAAACTGCCCTAATGCTTCAAAGAGCTCTACCTGCCGAAAGTAAGATTTTAAAGGGAACAGGAAGTATTAGTCTTCCTGGGGATCTGATCCCAACCCTTAATACTTTTCTTCCTACTTTTAATTTATAATTAAGGAACCAAATCAATCCAGTCAATAGAGCCGGGTTCATACTCTGACAATTCTTCTTCATTGTCACTTAAAAGATAATCTATGATTTTTTCTACATCCTGTCCTGTTTCTTCAATACTCTTTTCTGTAGTATCTATTTCAAAAACTTTCTTACACCATTCAAAGGCTTCAACTAGGATCACATCTAGAGCTTCGGCCTCAATATTTTCTCTTACTTTCTCTTCCGGATAGCCGCGTGCTTTCAGCCTCATTTTTAGTATAGGCGGATATACCCTGAGTATAATTACAATATCTGCAATGTAATGGGCAAGATGGCTCTCAAGAATTATTACCTCATTTTCCCTTCCAATAATTATCTCATCAAGGCGCTTCCTGATAAGTTGCATATCTGCAATAACCGCATCCCTTTCCTCGTCAATTTCGGTGTACAGGTGCTCCTCTTTGATAAGGTCATTAAGGTGGATCACTTTCCAGTGCCTTTTTCTTTCAAGAAACTTACCTACTGAGGTTTTTCCAGTACCTGGTGTACCGGTGAGTCCTATTAACATAGGAAAAAGAATGAGTTTATATCAATTATACTTAATGCAGAATAGTAAGAAATTCCGTTTTTAAAGACAACTATCATCGAATTCTTTATTTTCTTGCCTTACTTAATCGTCTTAAAGCAATTTCGACTTTATGTTTGGCTTTATGATTGTTTTCCTGAATACAAGAATGTCAGTCCTGATTTATGCATTTATACAGTAGCAGAATCATTTTATTCTTTCAAAGTCCCGATGACAGGATAATCCTTGAATACCTCTGGTCCATGGGGGGCCTCGTCCATTTCTTCAGTAAGGTCTTTCCCTGCGTCATGAAGTCCCTGATGGGCACCTCCTTCCCATAGATAACTATCTGAGATGTCATAGACCTGTCCCTGATAGGCGACGTACATCTTCCCATTTTTTCCGTTGTACTCTTCAAGCTCTTCAAGTGTGTATTCTTTCATTTACCTCATCTCCATTATAATTCTTATTGATTTCCTGCGGTTACGTGGATTTAATTTTCAGTTATAAATTTAACATTTTTAACATTTCATTAATCTCTGTAGTAGGAAGCTGGCATTCGTAGTTCTGGCAGACGTATGCGGTAGTTTTTCCCTCTATAGGGATCTGATCTTTCGTATATGTCGCCAGACTTGTGATTTCTGGCTCATCTCCCTCAGGTCTGAATATAAGCACTTTATTTGGAATGAAATAATTCCAGAGTTCTTCAAGCATGTTTCCTGTATCTGGAGATTCGATTTTTCCGGAAATTACAACTTGATATGCTGGACCCAGCCCAAAGTCAAGGGCTGATAAGAACTGGGTATACCCTGATGGGATCTTCCTGATGTGGTTTGAAAAGGCGCGTTCCAACTCTTGAGCTTTTTCTTCCAGTTTGGGGTTTGCTGTCATTCTGGAAAGTCTAAAAAGATTCAACATCTCAATAGAATTCCCCGATGGAATGGCTGCATCCGTAAACTCTTTTTTCCTGAAAATTAACGATTCACTATCGTCAGCAGTAAAGAAGAACCCTCCCTGAACAGGGTCCCAGAAGTGCTCAAGAAGTTCTTGGTTGAGGCAAAGGGCTGCTTTAAAATAGCGCAGTTCAAATCCTGCTTCGTAAAGCTCAAGGAGTCCCTGGATCAGGAAAGCATAGTCATCGACAGTTCCGGAAATGCCAGCTACTCCTTCTCTATAACGATGGAGTAACCGCTTTTCTGGACTGTAAAGCCTTTTGAGAATCAGATCCGCAGCCCTTTCGGCGGCTTTCAGATATTTCTCCTCTCCAAAAGTTTGGAAACCTTTTGCAAGAGCTGCAATCATGAGTCCATTCCAATCTGTCAGGATTTTGTCATCTTTTGCAGGTCTTTTACGTTTATTCCGGGCTGCCAGGAGTTTTTCTTTAGCCACTTTTACCCGGCTTTCAACCTCATCAGTGGGAATTCCCAATTCGGCAGCAACAGCATCCAGAGGTCGGAGTATATAAAGAAGGTTAGTTCCGGTCTTTCTACCTCTTATTTCTTCCTGGAAGTTACCTCCTTCGTTGAGATTAAACACTTTTGTAATCAGTTGGGACTCCTCAGGGCTAAGAATGCTCCTAATCTCATCTAAAGTCCAAAGATAGTACTTTCCTTCTTCTCCTTCGACATCTGCATCTTCCCCACAGTAAAACCCGCCTTCTGGAGATGTCAGGTCTCTTAATACATAATCAAAAATTCCCTCTGCTGCTTCTTTATAAAGTCTCTTTCCAGTAACCTGATAGGCTTCTGTATATACAGTTGCAATAAGAGCCTGATCGTATAGCATTTTTTCAAAATGGGGAACAATCCACATGTTGTCTGTAGAGTAACGATGAAAGCCCGAACCCAGGTGGTCATGAATTCCTCCTCTGTACATATTTTCCAGGGTGTGTTCAGCCATATAAAGTGCTTCAGGATCCCCACTGCGTCTCCAGTAGCGGAGCAAAAAAGAAATTTTGTGCGGAGTAGGAAATTTTGGAGCTCTTTCAAAGCCTCCATATTCGTTGTCAAAAGAACTGAGCAAATCTTCATAAGCCTCTTTTAGTATTGATTCCTCTATTCCTTCTCCTGCAGACTCTGAGATCATATCCTGGATAGTAGACGTGATTTTTTCAGCCGAATCAAGCACTTCTTCATGCTGTCTGTTCCAGATCTCCTCGATTCTGGGCACGAGTTCGAGCATTCCTGTCTGGCTAAAGCGAGACTTTTTGGGAATGTAGGTTCCTGCAAAAAAAGGTTTCATATTAGGAGTCATGATAATAGTAAGCGGCCAGCCTCCCCTTCCAAGGATTATTTGACAGACTGTCATGTAAATATTATCAATATCTGGTCGTTCTTCACGGTCTACTTTTATGCAAACAAAAGTCCTGTTCATGAGTCTAGCTACTTCTTCGTCCTCAAATGACTCATGTGCCATTACATGACACCAGTGGCAAGTCGAGTACCCAATTGATAAAAAAATAGGTTTATTTTCTCTCCTGGCTTTTTCAAAAGCTTCTTCTCCCCAGGGATACCAGTCAACAGGATTATAGGCATGTTGAAGGAGATATGGGCTTTTTTCATTTATAAGGCGGTTAGGTTTTCTGTGCTCCTTTCTCAGTAAAATCCCTCCGGCTTTCCATCAGGTTTCTGTTCTTTCTCTGACAAGAATCCTGGCAGCTATCGTTGCCTGCACGCCTGAAGAATATGAATTTGAAATTCTTCTATCTCTCTCGCCGCCAATTTCCAGTAACTTTAAACGATGCTGAAAATTGTCTTGCAACAAGCTCACAGGTTTGGGATTTTCTAATTTCCCGCCTCTATGAAAATAAGCCCTATTTGGACGCGAATTTAACTCGTTAACAATACCCATTCTAATTCCCCTGGCCTAAACCGGTCCCAAAGATTTTCATTCTAATAGAATGGCTAACTCTAAACCAGTTTGTTTATCCTCATATAGTTGTGACCTTACTCAAGTTTCTTGTGAAGCTCGCAAACTGAAAAACTAGGTACAACCAAATTTCCCCCTTTTAAATATCCTTCCTCTAAATATCAATATATCGGTACCTAAGAGAATGTTTATCCAAAGTTCATAAAATTTAAACTGGACATTTTGAAATCGATAAAAGAAATAAAATTCTTTGATATATATTTTTTTAGAATCTATGTATGATTCTCATTTTTGGGGTAATGTAGTTTTTCGTTTTGGGATCTCAGAGGCGGCTTAGAAAAAGTAATCTAAAGGTGATTTATTGACATGAACTATTATTGACGGAGCAATGTTTTATCAATATGAAAAGTATGTTCTTTGCTTTAGGATGTTCCTTACTTCAGGATATCCTTTGCTTTTGAAAAAGCTCACTCATTAAAGCTGTCCGATTTCTTCGTGTTTTTCCCCATGATTTCTTATTTCCAGAAAATTTATAACTTTTGAAACTCTGGATGACTGTTCTTGTTTTTTTTCGGACTTTCTAGCTTGATATACTCGGATAGAGCGAAGAAGATCGATTTTTCGGAATTCTGGCCAGAAAGGAGCACAGAAGTAAGCTGCACATTCACTTCCATTAGCCTGCCAGGGAAGGAAATTCGAAACCCTTTCATCGCCACCAGTGCGGATGACAAGATCTACATTCGGAACGGAGACTCCAGTGGCGGGATAGAGATGTTTTGAGATAAGGTTTTCATCCACATCTTCAAGAAAGAGTTCCCTACTGGAAATACAACTTGCAATATCCCGGACTGCCTGAATGATATCCTGCCTGCCTCCATAGGCAATAGCAACGTTAAGGTGAAACTTCCTGTGTTTTTCCGTAGCTTTTTCTATTTTTTCGATTGATTCATTCAGAAAAGCAGGTAATTTTGACCTATCTCCTATAACGCGAACCTGCATTTCTCGTTCATATGTCCTTGGGTCAGAGTAGATTTTCAGGAACTTTTCATTGATGAGATTGAATAGACCGTCAACTTCTTCTTCGGAGCGCTGAAAATTTTCCGTAGAAAAAGCATAAAGTGTAAGCTGTTTTACCCCTATCTCATAACACCACTCAATTACCTTTTCGGTAACTTCTGCGCCCATTGCATGCCCGAAACTTCGAGCTTTTCCCAGCTGCCCCGCATATCTACGGTTCCCATCCATAATCACAGCTATGTGATGCGGAATTTCTGAATTCAGAATCTTTATTTTGAGTCTTCGTTCATACTCATCATAAAAAACACCGAAGATGCTGTTTTTCAAAGAGCGAAGTCCTGCCTTGAAGATTCCCTTGTTGCTGGATATAATTCTTAAATTTCTAATACGTTTTCCTCCTGAGAATATCCAGAGGTGATAAATATCCGCGTAGATTTTTATTCTTAACGGAGACTCATATCCTCTCTTGTCCAAGAGATTAATATTTCTTTTGCTTAAAATTCTATTTTTCCGAAAAATATACCTAATATCTTATTCAGTTACATATGTTCTTTTGTTATATTTACACTATTAGGGTAGTGTTAAATCAACATGTCATCGAGAAATTATGTCATATAGTGACTAGTTATTCGCAGAAAATTAAACTTGTGAGTATAAAAGGATTCTGCTGAGCATTCACAGTCGATCAAGATCACTCAATTTAACCATTTCTAGTGAATATAAGATTCTTTTTAAAATAATATCACAGTTCATTCTTGGTTAATAATTGCCAGATATTTTAATAAAGATCACAGAGTCACTTATTCTACGAAAAAACAATCAAGTGACTAATAGATGAAATCTGGCACTAAAAAATACTCATCCTTTCTTTATGAAAATAGACAGAAAGTTTATCAAGCATGCACTCATTATATTAATTGGGAAGGAGGGGTATTAAATGTTAACATATCCTAAGCTAGATTTTACTCTTAACAAATTCAGGCAACTATGCTGTTCAATGGAGAAAAAATATAATTTCATCACTATGAACGAGTACGTGACTGCAGGTGATCAGCTTCCCGAACGTTTCATATTGATGCGTCATGACGTAGATAGAGCGGCAAAGAATGCACTCAAGATTGCAAGTATAGAAGAGGAGTTTGGCATACGAGCAACCTACTACTTCAGAACCTCTAAGAAAACTTTTGTTCCCAAGATTATAAAAGATATTGAAAAGATGGGACATGAGATCGGATATCATTATGAAACTTTGAGTAGGACAAACGGAGACCTTGGGAAAGCAATCAAATTATTCGAGAAAGATGTGAATAAATTTAGAAGTATCTGTAACCTCAAAACTATCTGTATGCATGGTGCCGTACTGTCTAGACATGACAGTAGAGATCTATGGAAATATTATGATTTTAGAGCTTATGGACTTACCGGAGAGGCCTATTTATCTGCCGGGAAAAATCTCAATTATTTCACTGACACAGGTAGAAGCTGGAACTCAAAGAATAACTTGAGAGACTTCATTCCCGGTAAAACCGAACAGATCTTTGCTGAAACAACTGATGATCTTATAAAATTGATTGAGAGTCAAGAAATAAGAAATTTCTATATTTCACTTCATCCGGAAAGATGGAAATCAAATGTTGTCAACTGGGGGATATACTGGTTACAGGATTTTGTATTTAATTCTGGGAAGAAAGTTTTGACAACGGTGAGAACATGACAGATATTGCATCTAACATTAGGTGCGAAGACTGGAAAAAATTTTTAGACAATTTTAATACGGCTAGTATTTATCATACTCCAATGTGGAAAAAATTTTTAGAAAATACATTTGATTATGACCCCCAATACCTTTTTGCAAAAGATGATTCTGGAAATTTAATAGGGTTATTACCTTTGTTTTATGTTAAAAGTAAATTAACAGCTAATAGATTATGTTCTGCACCTTTTTCTCATTCTTGTGGATGCCTTGGTTCTGAGGATTCCAAAAATGTCCTTCTCGATGAGGCAATAAATAGGTATTCAAAATTAAATGCTTCTTATTTTGAGATTAGGAATTTTGTAGAAGGATTAAAGCATCAAAATTCGTTCTCCACTTATATATTAGAACTATCCTCAGACATCGGAGAAACGTGGAATAAGCTAGATAAAGAAAGCGTCAGGAGAGCGATTACAAAATCGAAAAAGATGAAGGTAGAGGTTAACGCTGGGAAAGACTTAGAGGATTTAAAAGATTTCTATGAACTTAATTGTATTAATAAAAGAGAAAGTGGAGTACCCTGCCATCCCTGGAAGTTTTTTAAAAATATGTTTGAGTTCTTGGACGGAAATGTATCTCTTTACACCGCAAAATATAACGACATGCTCATTGCCGGTGGCGTTTTTTTGTACTATTCAGATACGGTGATTTATGGATATAGTGCTTCTCATCCTGATTATCTTAACTTTTATCCCAATAATGCATTCATCTGGAAAAGTATAGAAGATGCATGTGTAGATGGGTATAAATATTTCGACTTTGGCCGTGTGTCTTACGACAACAAAGGATTAATAAATTTCAAAAAAAAATGGGGAACAGTTGAAACAAAATTATATTACAGTTATTATCCGCAAACTCCAGAGACCTTAGCTGGAAATCGAGAAACCCTTAAATATAAATTAGCAACGAGCGCGATTCAGAAAATGCCATCGATATTTTACAAAAAGTTTAGTGACAATGTGTTTGAATATTTTGGGTGAAATTATGAGAATTGTTATTTGTATGAATCATCCTGGCCATGTACACCTATTTAAAAATTTTATTTGGAGTATGCGGAAAAGAGGACATGAAATAATAATTGCAGCAACTGAAAAGGATGTATCATTCAAATTATTAGACAACTATGACTTCAATTACATCAATCTCGGCAGTTATGGAACTTCCTTAATGCAAAAGCTAGTGAATTTGCCGATAATTGACTTGAGATTGTATAAAGAAGTTAAAAAATTTGGTCCAGATATATTTGTAGGAATGGGATCTATTTTAGCAGCTCATGTTTCCTTTTTACTTCGCAAAAAATGTGTAATTTTTGAAGATACAGAACATAGTACAGAGCAAATCAGGCTCTATCTACCTTTTACTGACGTTGTCTGTACCCCATCATGTTTCAAAGACAACCTTGGAAAAAAACAAGTCAGGTACAATGGTTATCACGAATTAGCATATTTGCACCCAAATTATTTCACGCCAAACTCAAATGTCCTTAGAGAACTTGGACTTAAAGAGAATGATGTATTCATAATTTTGAGATTTGTATCATGGAATGCAACACACGATCATGGACATACTGGCTTGACGTTTGAGGATAAAAGAAATGCTGTAAACGAGCTTAGTAAGTATGGACGTGTTTTCATAACTTCAGAAAAACCTCTTCAGAAAGAATTTGAAAAGTATCGAATCACAGTTTCACCTGAAAAAATTCATGATCTGTTATACTATGCAACTCTTCTTTATGGGGAAAGTGCAACAATGGCTTCTGAGTGCGCTGTGCTGGGGACGCATGCTATCTTCTGCGATTATGCAGGAAGGGGATATACGGATGAAGAAGAGAAGTATACACTTGTGTATAATTTTCACGATGAAAACACAATGGGAAAGGATTCTTTAGTCAAGGCCTCAGAATTATTGAATGATCCAAATATAAAGCAGAAATCAAGAGAAAAAAGCAAGAAACTAATTTCGGAAAAAATAGATGTTACTAAATATATGGTAGAATTTGTCGAAAAATATAACAACACATGATTAGCTCCTAACAATACAACATTTTTGAGGAAATGGTATGTTTCAAAGAGCTTTATTTATATTTGCCCATCAATTGGCAGAACCTAAATTTTATCCAACATATAAAAAGCTTGTTGATTCTCAATGGAAACCTTACTCTGAACAAAAAAGGGATCAGGAAAAACAGCTTAAAGAGATGATAAATTTCGCATATAAAAATGTCCCCTATTACCATAAATTGTTCAATAATCTGAAATTAGACCCTTCTAACATCAGGACTATTGATGACCTCGAAAAGCTTCCGATCCTAACTAAGGATATTATCAAGCAGAACTTAGAAGCTTTCAAGCCAATTAATCTGGACTCAATGAAATATTATCCAAACGCGACAAGCGGATCAACAGGTACTAATCTTCAATTCCGACTGTTAAAGTATGATCGATTCCTCCATGGTGCCTTGTTATATCGTGGATGGGGCTATGCAGGCTATGAATTGGGGGATAAGATGGTGTTCCTTGCAGGCTCCTCTCTGGATATTGGATACAAGCCTTTTGTTGTTAAAAGAGCTCATGAGATCTCAAGGAACATCCGGAAGTTCTCTTCATTTGATATGGGTATTGAAGATATGCAGCAGTATGCAAAAATTATCAATTCATTTAAACCCAAATTCATAAGAGGCTATGCTTCTTCGATCAACTTGTTTGCAAATTTTCTCGATGATAACGAGGTTGATATCATTAAACCTCAGGCAGTTTTTTCAACTGCAGAAAAATTAATGCCTAATATGCGGGAAAATATCCAAAATGTGTTTGGATGTAAAGTGTATGATGCATATGGATTGAATGATGGAGGTTTAGGTGCCTATGAGTGTTCTGAGCACAGTGGCCTGCACATTGACACGGAACGAAGTATCATGGAAGTTGTAGATGATAACTATCAGCAATTGGAAAATGGGGTTGGAGGAATACTGGCAACAAGCCTTCATAATTATGCGATGCCTTTTATCAGGTATGATACAGGCGATATCGGTCATATTATCAGTGATAGTTGTGGGTGTGGGCGTGGTTCTAAATTATTAAAAGAAGTTATGGGGAGAACTGCTGATTTTCTGTTAACTCCTGAGGGAAAATATGTACACGGATATTTTCTTCTATATTGTGTGGAAGATGGAAAAGGTATAAAGGAATTTCAAGTAGTACAAGAAAAAATTGACAAACTTGTCATTAAGATCGTGCCAGAAAAGGAGTTTAATGAGGCGCATCTAGATGCTATTAGGGAAGTAATCAGAAAGAAGTCTAATGGATGGGAAGTAGAATTTAGATATGTTGATAAGATTGAGAGGACTCAGGCTGGGAAGTATAAACTTGTGAGAAGTGAGTTGCAATTATGAAATCTAACAATTTACTCGTAATATCCAATGATTTTCCAAATGCTGATAATAAATATGTAAGAGAAATTTTCGTAAAAGAGCAAATCATGTTTCTCAAAGAGTACTTTGAGAATATATACGTAGTATCACCAATTGCAATCGGAATGGAATTTCTAAGAAAAACACATTATGAAAATTACAGATTTGAGAATATTCATGTATATTTTCCAAAATATTTTAATTGTCCCTTGTTTTTTAAATATTGTCGAGATGGCTGGATATATTTTGAAGAGAAAGCTATCCAAAAATTAATTAGAGCAGAAAGTTTACAATTTGATTTAATTCATGCTCATTTTACATGGCATTCTGGAGCAGTCGCTGTCAAGGTAAAGGAAAAATATAATGTTCCTTTGGTGATCACTGAACATACTTCCCAAACATTCACTGATGCCATAGAAAAAAAAGAGACTCAGTTCATCCGATCATGGAATTTATGTGATGCAATAATCCGTGTTAGAAAAGGGGACATCCCATTATTCGAAAGGGTTGGAATTCCTTTGGATAAGGTGTACTATATTCCAAATGGTTATAGTCATAAATCTTTTTTAAATTTAGATTCACAAAACAGCAGAAAGCAACTTGGATTGCCTTCGAATATCAAAATAATATTGAATGTTGGGAATTTATATGATGAAGCAAAAGGGCACAAATATCTCATCGAAGCCATGAATATAGTTATAAAGCAGAGAAAGGATGTACTATGTTTCATAGTGGGAGGAGGAATATTAGAGACTAAGTTAAAAAAACAAATTCTTTCGACAGGTTTGGGAGACTATATAAAGCTAGTTGGTAGCAAGCCATACACTGAAATTCCTTTATGGATGAATGCTTGCGATGTGTTTGTTTTACCGAGTTTAAGTGAAGGAAACCCAACAGTAATGTTTGAATGTCTGGGTTGTGGAAAGCCCTTTGTCGGCACGAAAGTTGGTGGAGTTCCAGAAATTATCGTATCAGACGACTATGGGCTTCTTAGCGAACCTGGAGATCCGAATGAATTAGCGAAGAATATTTTGTCCTCGTTAGATACATCTTGGGATACTAAAAAAATTAAAGAATACTCTATTCAGTTTACTTGGGGCGTCGTAGGCAAGAAAATTTTAAAAGTTTATTCTAAAATCGGCGCTACAAGTCTTCGGTTATGTGTGGACTAATGCTAAAATGCTCTATTTTCACAACAGTTACCCAAAATTATTTTTGAGATGAGGCTAGAATTGTGTCAACTTTTTTGGCGTTCGAGAGATAGGTTAATTGTTGTCCCGGAATAATACTCAGGAAAGAAAATTCTTTTACCAGAGACCAATGAGAAGCTCCTTATTTACACCAGTTTCAGGCAATGAAGGTTATTATGAAACCAGGTATACAGTGGAACAGTAGTTAACAACGAAATTTGGATATTAAGCAAATTTTACTGAAAATTAGGCATACTACTCTAATGAATTGATTCTGATCATTTAATAAACGATAAGGGGAATTTTTGATGTTATTTATAGAGATCGCGCCAATAATCATATTATTGACTTTGATTATTTCGGCATTAATTGCGGTCAAAATTAAAATTTCAAGCTTCTCCACTATTGATGTAATTTTTGCGATTCTTGGGACGATATTAGGACTAATAATAACCTTCTTGAATTTGATCTATAGCAATAATTACCTTATCACAATAGGACCTCTTGTTACAATTGCATCTCTTCTGCATCTAAAATATCGAAGCAAATTGTTAGCCAATAGCATAGACCTAAATATGTACCTTAATAATCGGGCACTGAAAATTATCCAAACTATTTACTGGGTTTGTATTTTAATAGCATTAATAAGCTACTATCAAGCAAAACCCTACCACCGTCCTGCAATATTCTTTTTCAGTATATCACTCGCTGTCAGTTCATTAGGACTGGAAATTCTGTCGCGCACCTATGAAAAAGACATTCAACTCTATGCTTTGATTTCGAAAATACTTATACTATCACTTATTCTTAGATTCAGTGCTTATTTTATATCACCCTATCCGGTTGGTTCCGATCCATGGAGACACGCAGATTTGATAAAAGGAATCTCCATTTACGGGACTATTTATTTACCCCAGATAAGTGAATATTATAGTAATTATCCTTTGATGCACCTCTATGCATCCATCTCAGGCCTTATTGGAAACCTGACTACAAAAGATGCAATGTTTATCATAGGAATGGTTCTTACAATTAGTACTATTTTTATATATATAATTGTTAAAAAAATTACAAATAGTATTCCTCTTGCATTGTTTTCAATGTTACTCATAAATTTTTCAGATTTCCATATCCAATGGAGCATTCAAATAATAGCTATGAGTTTTGGAATTGCAATATACGCGATGACAATCTATCTTTTAATTGAGCAAAATGAGAAAATAACCCCAATATATAAAATATTAACAATTTTAGCTATATGTATCATAACTTGGACTCATACAGTGTCATCATTTATTTGTATAGTATCACTAATTTCGTTATACATAGGATCTTTCATTTATGAGCGTTTATATGCAAATAAATGCAATTATGCCAAACTAAGAGTAAATAATACTCTTTTTACATTTTTTTTATTAATATTGACCTGTCACTGGACGGATCCAAAATATCCTTTTTTAAAAGGAATAACAACAGTACTGATCAACTCATTATCAATGGACGCTGATTTCTTGGGAAGGGGACCAGTCTCGAATGTAGGAGACTCCTGGTTCTCGATCCTTGATATCCTTGGTTTTCTTATTTTGATCTTTTTTGGAGTTATTGGAAGCCTGCACAGTTTATCAAAAGAACATCAAACTAAAACTAAAGTCTCTTTAATCTTCATGCTCGTTGTACTCTTTTCAATCTTTTTTATATTTCCTGTGATGGGGATCCGTAATATATTACCATATAGATGGCCGGCTTTTATATACACGACTTTTGTATTGTTTTCCGGAATTGGAATATTCAAAATTAGCACCATTTTTAAATATAGATGTCACAAAGTTATTTTTATCTCGATGCTGCTAATACTATTTTCATTTTTCATGATAACGAACTCTGTTACAGATATGGATTCACCCGTTTACGGAAAAAATCTCAACCAAAAAATGATTTGGACTGAATCTGAAATGGAAATGTTTGCAAATATTAATAGTTCTTCCGATGATATCATTGTCTCAGATTTACAGACAACTGAGAATATATTCATAACATACTTAAAGAGAGATAATGTAGCGACGTATTTACTAACCCCGAGAGGAGTTTTAGATTGGGAGTATATGGGAAACAAAGTATTAACTTGGAGAAAAACAAGTTTAGACAGACCTGTGCAGGTTAAACCTTATGAAAGTCCGGATATGCTACTTGGATCTGATTTTAAACATAACCTCGACAATAACTATCATGCGATATATAACAGTGGAGAAGCTAAAGAGTACTTAGGAGTTAATAATAGATAAATTTCAACAGATATAGTTTTTAGAGCTGACTTCGTGTAGCATCAACGTAGATTTAGTATTTTCATTATTTAATATATAAATAATTGATAAGTTGAGATACTAAAAGATACACGAACTTTTTGGTTAAAATCAGAAAGAAGTTATCTGTTAATTAATCTCTTGCATGAATGCTATCTATAACAGATACACTAACGTTATATTTTATATTATTTTTATGATCTGTTGTAAAAACGGAAAAATTCTTTAGATTCCTCATTTAACCAAAGGTGTATGGTAGGACTTAATATTACTGTCAGGTATTCCCAAGTATTTTTTAGACGTATATTTATTTACAAAATACATATTTGTCAAAGTTGTGAACACCAATGAAGCAGATGTGGCACATGCAGCTCCAATAAGGCCAAATTTTGAAATTAATATAACATTCAGGATTGTATTCAATCCTGCACATATGACACTTATCTTAAATATAATCTGAACTTTTCCAATACTTGCAAGGCAAGTTCCTATAGATACATACGCTGCATAGATAGAATATCCTATTAACAGTATCAACAAAGGAGGATATGCAGGAATAAACTCATCTGTGAATATTATTCTGATTAAAGTCTTACCAAAAATAATCATTATTAAATCGATAAATAATATAATAAAGACAACTTTGGTCACTGTTTCTTTTATTAGACTCCTTATGCTCTCGATATCTCTTTTTCCGTAAAATGTCGCGATCAAAGGTGTTGTTACTCTCTGAATTGCATCTGGAATTAGCGTTAATCCTTGGATAAATATGATAGCAACCGCATAATATCCAACATCTGTTGCATTCATAAAATAACCAATCATTAAGCTGTCAATCTCTGTGCTAATAATTCCGATGGAGTTTGTAAGGACAACATAGAATCCAAACAAAGAAAACTCTTTGAGAATCTTATTCGCAAACTTTGGAGTTACCTTGAGGTAATTTCGGATAAATATAGGAGAGACCAAACCCACCAGTATTGTGGGAATAACAAAGCCAAGTACTGCACCCCTAACATTCATATCCAGTGAATGTACAAAAAAGACGGTAAAAATGAGTATAGATATACTCTGGGTAATGTTCATAATGGCGTACCGTTTCATATCCATCAGGCCATTTAAACTCCCGATGACAGCTTTCTGAACGGCTATGAATGGAAAGCAGAGTGCTGTAAATTTTAAAAGATTTATCATAGAAGGATTGTGGAAGAATAGAGTAGAGATTATATTGGATAAAATGTATAAAAATACGCCCATAACAGATCCGCTTACTATGGATCCAAGAATTCCTGCTGAAATAAATTCTTTTATCTCTGAAAGGTTATCGCGATATTCAGCAATGTATTTGGTTAGAGCTGAACCAATCCCGAATCCTGCAAACTGCATGCCAAGCATGTAAATAGTAAAGATCAATGTATAAATACCAAGTCCTGATGGCCCTATCTCCTTACCAAGCATAATTCTTAGCATTAGATGTATAAAAGAAGCTGTGATAAGACTGATGAGCGACCACTGAAAATTCTTCATGTTTTTATTTAATTTCAGCTGGAACATAGATTTAACCTTGAAAAGTTAAAAAATAATCCTTTGAAAGTTTATACATATAATCGCTCAACGGATAAAAAACTTAACTCTGTTGGTTCAACTATTTTCCCTTATTATAGATGCTTCTTATGGAGGTCATAGTTTTATTGAAGAATAATTATTTCAACCCACATAAAACAACAAATATCCAAAAACAGTTTTCAGGCTTTCTTCTTCCGTGAGTTAATTTTGTAATGTCAAGTAAAAAAACTACAGATAACTATCCAACCAAAGGATAAATACAATGGAAAAATTCCCATATTTAAAGAGCTTTTTAGAAACTCCTGCCAGAGATTTGACTCTGAAAGCACGTATTTAAAACTTAGAAGTAAACCCAACTCGACTAAAGCTAAATAATAATATTCAGGAAGATAACATTTAGTGCCTATTAATGTTGTACTATATGACGATGTATTGTATGATATTATGGTTGTATGCATCAGATCCCAGCTTTATAAATAAAAATTTATTGAATTATAAACTTTTAACGTTACTTCTTTTGATTTTATTAATCATTAGTTGACTTCCAGAGCACTTATTTTTTTCAAATTTAAGACCATATTAGAATAAAACAAACTCAGACTTTATATGTGGGATGATTCCGAAGGCAAATATATTTATGAAGCCATGCGTCATTGCAATAAGAGGAAGACTTCTTGTTTTTTGGAACAAATATCCAATTAAAAGTCCTACAAAAAAGGCGTAGAAAATTTTATATAGATTTCCGCAACCGGAGTTCATGAGTCCGAAGATTAAGCTTGCAAAGATCAGACCACTCCAAGATCCATAGATTTCCTCAAGTCTTGTCTGGAGGATCGACCTGAATACGATTTCTTCTATAACTCCGACAAAGAGGATCATTACGATTGTGAGTTTTAAGATATTTATAATAGAAAGATCTGGGATAAGCTGAGTTGCCGGTATGATAGAGTATTCTATCTGTCCTAAAATGAGGCCAATGAAAATCGAGAGTAAGAAATAACATATTATTTTTTTGGATTTCAGTCCTAGTTGATTATATGTAAATTTCTGATTAATTGCAAGAATGGTTATAGGAATTATCATTGAAGCATAAATAAATACAAAGGAGAGAAGGATGACTTCAGAGAAGACAGGTATTGAGAAGTTAATAAAACGAAGGATTGGAAGTAGCAACAAAGCTTGACAGACATTGCAGATTTCTTGATCTTTTAAGAATATGGAAATAAGAGATAAAACTGCTAGTATACCCGCATATAAAAATAGCGCATCTTCAATTTTTCCAGAGTAAATCAAAAGTTCTGGAAGGAAGATTAGAAGAAGGATAATACTTGTAAAAGCTTTTTTTCTCAGAAATATTGATTTTTTCGGATTTTTTACTTCTGGGTTTTCTACTAATTTTTTAAAAAATTTGACTTCTTCGATACAGGTTGTCAAATTTAGCTTCTCCATAATTTCACCTTAAAGTTAAATGCCCAGATATAAAAGTACATATTACTCTACAAAGGGAATTTTTTTGATCTCATTCTTTAAATATCAGAAAACGATAGACGTATTACTGCAAATAAATTAGTATTCAGTTATACATTTACTAAATTTAGATTTTTAGTTATCTGGTGCTCTTATGTTTAGGTACTATTCCAATAACTCCTACAACTTTTTATACTTTTTGCTTCTGTTGTAGGTTGTGGACACCTACCTTGCAGGAATTACCTATGATTTTGAGAATCTTTGTGTTATCTCACGTTCTAGGCTTCTCTTAACACATAAGTACTTGAAAAAGGAAGTTTTCGGACTCTCTTCATGATAGCTCTCTTTAAAATCAGAGTCCTATTTCGGATATTAGAATAGAATTTATTTGATTGCATGAAAGAAACTACCTAGAATAATTAGATTACTTATATTTCATACATGAGAGTATTTAATATCAGTTAAGAGACTATGTCACTCTTTCCTAAATAAATAAGAGCCAATTAAGTGATGTAGCAAAAATTAGTATGCAATAAGAACAGTGTCTTCTCTGATTAGATTTTGAAAACCTTCAGATTTTCAACCTATTCAGTTTTTACTATAAGTAAATCAGAATATACCAAAGCAAGATTCAAAGCCTTGGTTACTTCATTCTTTTCGCGGTTTCAGTAAAACAGATAAATAATTAGAAAATTATCAACTAAAAACGGATAACAATAAATGTGGCTCAGTAGTTTTCAAGCACGGAGCCGACAATATTTTTATAATTTTCTTTAAGGGAATAGACGTTGTGATCTCCAGTGACATTTATGCTCAGAATCCCGAGCCTTGTGTTCATAAGCCCGACCATAGCCGAGACTCCACGGTAGCTTACTTCAAAATTTCCTTTATCCAGGTAATCGTAAACTTCACCGGTGGTGAACTTGTCTCCGGTCAGGAAGAGATTGAGCACAACCTTGCGTATCCCGTTTTCATCCCTGCCGAGATACTTAATCAATCTCGCTCTTACCCTTTCTTCCGCAGTTTGCAGTTTCGGACACCTCAGTTAATGATTGAATTATATTGATTTAGCATTATATTGCCCACTATTTTTAGTTATAGAAGACATGCAACCTCTTAGTAGGGGCGCTAAGGAACGAATACCCTATATCCTTATCGTTTATATATTTTAGGATTGCTTTTTTGTATTATTTATATAAAATATAAATTTAATATTAACACAGAGTTTTTAGCACACTGTTATCAGTAAAATAATCCACATTCTTTGCAGATTAAAATCCTCCAACCTCAACGTTCAAGAAAGTTCGAGAATTGTAAAGTATGTTGAAGAAGTAAGAACTATTCATACTAAATTTAGATATATAAATTTTAGCATAAATGACAAAGGTGTATCATATAGAAAGCTAGAATTCCACCACACCTGAACCATATTTAGCAACTCTAGAGTATTTCTCCGACAAGCTTGAGGTGAAAGAAGCAGAAGTTATTCTTGGTTTTACCCTTTCAGTCCCTTGTTCAGCCGATTACCAGTAATTAGAAAACAATGAATTTTTATACAAAGATGTAACATAATGTAAGTGGACTGCATGTGCAATGAATATAACATTACCTTCTCCCGTCTCCCTTGAGTCTATTCCTCATTTGTGGCAACAGAGTGATGTTCTTATTTTCCTTATTGATCTGGATAATTATGCTATGTTCAATACAAGTTACCTCAATAGGATAGAACTGGAATCTTTCGAGAAGTTACAGACAAATTATTTTAAGAAAAGGTATATTATCTCCAGAACGATTTTAAAACACATTCTATGCAATATTACTAATGAAAGATCCACTTTTGGAATATCCACATATAAAGACAGATATGGGAAGGTCTGCATCCTTAATCACAAAGAGCTGTATATTTGTATATCATATACCGAGAACCTTGCAGCCCTTGCAATCTCAAAGGTTGAGGTTGGTATTGATATAGAGATTTTGAGAAAGATGGTTTTTAAAAGTAATTTGAAGAACATGAGTATAAAACCTTCACTCAGGGATGAAATCGAAACTGGAACTGATTTTTTAAAAGTATGGACTTTGAAAGAAGCCTATTCAAAGTTTTCAAATAAAAACATGCATCTTATTTTTAATAAAGAACTGGACCTCAGCTGTATTAGCCATTCGACTTATGTTTTAGACAAGAAATATATATTCTCCATTGTAACCCATTCGGATTCGCATATTATCGATATAAATCGCCTTCAAAAAATCGACTGCAATTGGGACTAAAGATTTTCAATAAAAATCTAAAGCTTAAAATTATACATCTATTCTAAGTTTTTCGGTCTTATCTATGTGCATATGAATATCCAATTATCTTGTTAGCATATCGGATATATTTAATAGGTAAGAAAAATTGAATTATCCAGTGAATCAGGTACATCATATTGATTTTACTCAAATTTCGTCTCTGTCAGGGCTTTTGTCAGCCACTAAGTTACTCAAATTATTTATATAGTTGTATTACATAATTACCACTGGAGACTCACGTTATTGTGGGCAGAAATGCTTTATTCATGATCATTGGTCCGCTAAACTAAAACACAGGGGGTAATTATACATGGAACAGATAAAGAATGATATAGTCAATTACTTGAAGGCTAACTCTTTTATGGACAATAACAGCAGTTTGGAAGATGATGATTCTCTCACTCAAAACGGCATTATAGATTCCATTGGTCTGCTTGAACTTATGGACTATATCTGTGGAAAATATTCTATAGAGATTCCTGAGGATATGCTGACACCGGAAAACTTTGATTCGTTGCAGGGAATTACTAATATGATAACAAAACTGGCGAAGTGAAAATGTATGCGAATTGATGCGTATATCACTGAGTACGCCAGAAAAACTCCTCAAAGTATTGCGTTGGAAGAAGGTAAAAGTTCAATTTCATATAGCTGCCTTGACAATGATATAAATGATATTGCTTCACCTTTAATGGATTTTAACCATTGCCGATTTGCGATACTGGCAGAGTCAGGAATACAGTATATAAAAATTCTTATGGCGGTGTACCGATCGGCTAACATCGCAATCCCTCTACCAATAGAATTTCCTAAATTCAGTCTTGAAAAGATCCTTGATGCTGCCCATGTAAACAATATCATTGCAACCGATACACAATACTCAAGATTTGAAGAGGACTTTTTTGAACGTTTTGGAACTGTAATAGTTATTTCCAGCAACAATTCAGAAGAGGTTTTTCATAAGAAGATTGAAACCGAAAAGAATAATCCAGAACTGAGGCTGGTCCTTTACACTTCAGGCACGACGGGCATCCCAAAAGGAGTCATGTTAAGTGACCGAAATCTGGTAGCAAACGCAGAGTCAATAATAAAGATACTTAGGATAACTTCCGGAGATAAAGGAGCACTGGTAATATCTCCACACCACGCTTTTGGAAATTCTATAATTAACTCCCATCTGATGGCTGGCGGCTCAGTCAGGGTTGGAAATATGAATTTCATAGACTCGGTTTTCAACCTTATAAGGTCAGATGTATCCTTATTCTATGGAGTACCCAGTACTTACCGTATACTCCTCAAGTATCCGGAGAGATTCAAAAAGGCCTTTTCAAACGTTAGAACCGCTGCATCGGCAGGCGGAGGAATGGAGCGGACTATTGTAAAAGACATAAGGGAATTAGCTCCAGATCTGGAAATTCTACCGATGTATGGGCAGACTGAAGCTACGGCAAGGCTTGCCTACCTGCCAGCCGAGGACGTGGATGAGTTTGTTGACACTATAGGAAAAGCAATTCCAGGGGTTTTACTTGATGTCTTTGATTCCGAGAACAGGCCAGCAAAAACTAATATCACGGGGGAGCTGGTTGCCGCCGGAGATAATATTATGTTGGGTTACCTGGACGATGAAATCGCCACTGAAAAAAGAATTATAAACAGCTGGCTGCATACAGGTGACCTTGCACAGAAGTTGCCCAATGAATATATCAGACTACTGGGACGCAGAGATGACCTTATAAAAATTGGCGATCATCGAGTTAACCCAAGAGAAATTGAGAGAAGTATAGAGGAAAATAATGAGGTATCGAAGGTTTTTGTCGTACCTATTCACCATGAACTTATGGGAACTGCAATTAGCCTCATGGTCATACCTACAGCAGAGACAGAAATTGAAAAGCTATTTGCGTTCTGTCGAAAGAGCCTTCCAGGCTACTTATATCCAAGAGAAATAATATTCGTCGACCATCTTCCTTTGAGCGAGAACGGGAAAATATCCAATCGATCCATTATAGAGGAATATCACCATGTCAAAGCTAGTATGTAAGAAATGTGTTCTGGACTCCGATATTCCAGGCATACAAATAAATGAGGACACTGGCCTCTGTCATTTTTGTGAAACATATACTCCTCTTACTGTACAGGAAAAGAATGAGTATCTGACAAGAATTGAAGAACTTTTTAATCAATACAGAGGAAAGGGCAACTACGATGTAATTTATGCACTTTCGGGTGGGAAAGATTCGTCATACACGCTTTACAAACTCAAAAAAGACTATCCTTTCCTTAAGATACTGGCTGTACAGTTTGATAATGGATTCACTTCAGAAAACGCAATTAAAAATGCCAAAAAAATGTGCAAGATCACAGGGTGCGATTATTTCCAGTTGACAATGGATAAGGAAATTCTATATGATACATTCCGAAAAGCTGCGGAATCATACGATGCATTTCCGAAATTCGCCAAATATAGAGCGAGTGACATATGTAACGTTTGCATCACTATCATTAAACAAAAGTTGATAGAGCAGGCTATTCTTCAAAAAGCACCTTTCGTCATATTTGCCTTTACAGCCGGACAATCTCCCAACCCCATAATCAACCTATCGGTAAATTTCATTCAGTGGTCCAGAAGCTTATTTGAGAAACAGCTTCAGAAAATAGGCATCGAAGATAAGGACGAATTATTCCTCCTGAGAAGAGAATTTCTTGAGAACATAGGTGAGAACGTGCCGAGTATTCTGCACCCGTTGTGCCTGTGGGATTACAGTGAAGAGAAAGTGCTTGAGACCCTGCTGGAAATTGGGTGGGAACTTCCGGGAATTAATGACAGCAATTCAACCAACTGTACATTGAATTCCTTTGCTTGTTACAACCATCTTGAGAAGTATGGATTTCATCCTTATGCCTTTGACGTAGCAGGGCTTGTCCGAAGCGGGGAAATGTCAAGGGAAGAAGGATTTGAAAAAATTAACCAGGAACTGCCACAGCCATTAATAGAAGAAGCCGCAAGAAAGCTTAAACTGAAAGTAAAGAGCTCACAAAAGTTACTCGTAAAAGTTTGATTTTGAGATAAATAATATGCTGAAATAGTCTACTAAAGCTAATTATAAACCGATCTAATTTTAATAGTTTAATTATTCCGGGGGTAATATAATGCAGGTTGCAGAAGAACTGGGCATGAATATAATAGAAGAGCTCAATGGGAACATTGAGAATATAGCTTTAAAGCTCAGGGGTTTTATTAGAGATCAAGTGAAGGGCTTTAAGAAAAAAGGAGTGGTTATAGGAGTCTCGGGAGGAATTGACTCAGCTGTAGCACTTGCCCTGTGTGTACAGGAACTTGGAAAAGAAAACGTGTATGGACTCATCCTTCCTGAAGAAGAATCATCTCCTTCCAGCAAGATCCTGGGAACAGAAATCTGTAAAAGCCTTGGTGTGTCATATGAGGAAGTTCCCATTTCTCCTATCCTGAAATCATTGAATATCTATGATCAGAAAGAACAACTTATAAAGAGAAACTTCCCTGAGTATGATCCCAAAATACATAAAACATCTCTGGTACTGCCTGACTTCCTTAACCAGGGACTATTAAATGTTCCTTATATTCGGTTGATAAAAGATGGCGAAACCGTTGCTAGATGCAGATTAAGAGCAAATGACTATCTGGAACTGATAGGGCTGCAGAATGTCAAGCAAAGATCCAGAATGATAGTCCAGTATATGTACGCCGAAAAATTGAACTACGCAGTCTGTGGTACAACTAACAAAACTGAACTGGCCCTTGGCCAGTTTGTTAAATATGGGGACGGGGGCGCAGATCTTGAACCTTTGGCTGACTGCTATAAGATCCAGGTCTATGCTCTGGGGAAGCTGCTCAATGTTAACGAAGAGATAATAAAACGTCCTCCAAGTGCGGATACATGGAGCAATTACACAACCGACGAGGAGTTCTACTGGCGCATGCCAATTCAGATTCTGGACCAGTTATTGTATGCCCAGGAACACCAATTACCTCTCCAGATAATTGAAAAGAACACAGGAATGTCCAGAGAGAAAATAGAAAAAACTCAGAGGCATATCAATAGAGTAAGAGATGCTACGGAATATGTTCGATCCGTGCCTCCGATTTGCTATATTAACAGGTAAACTTCGCAGATGCCTGTAAACAAAATATAGTGGTTAAATTAGGTTTTGCCTTCAGCAAACACCTGCCTGTAAACTGCTAGAAGCCTTTCTGACAGGGTGCTGCCACATAATATCATTGTGAGAAAAAAATGAACTTAGTAACTAACTCAAAAGTGCGATTATGAATACCAGGGTCTCAATTGTTCAATGCCAGGATTACTCAAATGCTAAAGAAAAGATAAAAGAAGCATTGAATTTGATAGGTGGGCTTGATAAGATTATAGTTCCTGGCAGCCGAGTGCTTCTCAAACCCAATGTGCTTGCTATCAGACCGCCAGAGGATGCTGTTACCACTCATCCGGCAATAGTATCCGCAATGTGCGAACTAGTCTCAGAAGCAGGAGGTATTCCGGTAATAGGCGACGGATCTGGCATTGTAAAACCCGGATCTACTGCCACTTCGCAGGCACTTAAAGAGTCTGGCATTGAGGATGTTGCATCCGATCAAGGAGTTGAGCTTATCAATTTTGAGACCTCAGGTTTTGTTGAAGTTGAGGTTCCAGGCGCAAAGCAGTTTTCTCATTTGCATATCTCAAAAGCCGTACTTGAAGCAGATGTAATAATCTCTCTTCCAAAGCTCAAGACCCATGAACTCACACTTTATACAGGGGCAGTCAAAAATTTCTTTGGCACTGTACCTCAGAAAACCCGAAAACAAGCTCATTTTCTAGAAGATCGCCACCGTTTTGGAGAGGCAGTTGTCGATATATATTCTGTCGTCAAACCTCGGCTTGCAGTTATGGACGGGGTAATTGGAATGGAAGGAAATGGCCCATCCAATGGTATACCTGTTTTTGCAGGCGTGATTATGGCAAGTTATGACTGCGTATCCCTGGATATTGTAGCCTCTGAGCTTATAGGAATCGATTCTTTAAAGGTCCCTACAAATATAGCTGCACTTGAAAGAGGCTTTGGAACCAAGCATCCCGAAATTATAGGGACACCTCTGGAAAAGGTAAAGGTCAGGTTCAAAACCCCTGAAGGCGGAATCACGGCTTACATACCAGCTTTTCTTATGAAAATTATGCGAAAGCAGTTAGCTGTAAGGCCCATAATTAACGCTTCAAAATGTGCACTTTGCAAAGCCTGCTTTTCGAATTGTTCGGCGCATGCCATTGAAGAAATAGACAGAACACTCAAAATTAACGAAGAAAAATGTATTCACTGTTATTGCTGTCGCGAACTTTGCCCTAACGATGCGATAGAAATAAAAAAATCACTGCTTATGGAGCTTGTAAGTAGAAGCAAAAGTTAATGGGAGGTTGCAGTTAACAGAAGAGTTGTCTAAAAGTCTATTTATCAAGCATCCCGGAAATAAGCGTATTCGGCAGAATATCATGTTAAAATTAATTAAGCATTAACTGCATAAGTTAATTTAGCAAATAAAACGCCAATGGAAAAATAATTCTAAAACAATTTAATAGAAAAAATAGTAGAAAAAAGATTTGGTAGAGGAATAGTACAAAAATTTAATAGTAAATCATATAAAACAATTTGATAAGGAAATGGGGGGTATTAGCATGACTACTGTAGTGTCTAATAGAGATCAGGTAACTTTTTGCGAAATTGCGGATCATTACCACAGTAACAAACTTCTGTTTGGCATTAAATACTTTAAAAATTGGATTTTGGAAAGACTTGCCTCAAGCATTCCTGTTCCTTCTTGGAGGGCTAAACTACATAGGATGCGGGGTGTAAATATTGGGAAAAATGTATATGTCGGTTATGACGTAGTTTTTGATAGGATACATCCAGAATTAATTACTGTAGGAGATTATTCTGAAATCGGGGATAGGTGCATCTTATCTGCACATACGAGAGGAAGTTTGACTACCAGACAGGCATATCCGAGAACTATGTCTCCCATAAAAATAGGACGTGGAGTCTCTGTGAATCCGGGATGTATAATCACGCAGGGGGTTGAAATAGGGGATAACTCAATAATAGGCATCGGATCCGTAGTTAACCGCGATATTTCTCCAAATAGTCTTGCTCTGGGTTATCCTGCCAAAGTGGTTAAAAAACTTGAAGGAGTAGGTGAACTTCAAACCCGATTTTAAATTTTTATAATTATTTTTCTAGTTTGTATCTTAGTTCAAAACCGTATTTACTCAGGGCAAAAAGTGCCATCATTATTACTAAGCAAATGAAAAAGACAGATATAAAAGATGCTGTCAGGTAATGGAAGATCCCAGTTCCCCGAAAACTTACGTCCATCATTGAAAATAGACTGATTTTGTTTACATATAAGGGATAAAGGTATTCGCAGCCGCCTTCGCTGATATCATCCAGCAATAGGTGAGAAGAAAACGCAGCCTCTGCAAGAAGTCCGAGATACATTGCCCTACCAGACTCTCTGTATTTAAAATATCCTGCAATAATCCCAAACAGGACTGCGGGAAGACTGAATAAAAGCGAATGTGTTGGAATCGGGCCGGCCCAGCAATGCTCCATAGTACCGTTTACTAGCAGGCTGTGAATGACCACAATGTCCGGAAATAAAGAACATATACCACCTACGAACAACAGGAATAGTAAATGCGTTGAACTCTTAAGAGAGAGCTCTCCTCGAAAAAGCGATCTGGCAGCAGCATAGACAGCTACTGCACTGATACATAGTACGAAAAATAACACGTGTACAACCGGGTAGGGCATAAGGAAACACTTATAATTTCTAAAGGTAAAGATAGTTTTAAAGTTATATCCGAGTTGACCCTCAAACTATTTAATATTTTTTAAGATTCGTCCCAAGCTCACCTTAAAGAGGAATTAGCTCGACAAGCATTCCGTCTTCGAATGGGTATCTTTCAATAATAATAAGCCTTGATCCGGAAGCTTTCAACTCTTCTTTAATGCCTTCTTTTAACTCTTCAAGCACCCACCAGGCGATCTCGATTTTCCCGTTTTTTATTTCAAATAGCTCGGAAGGGATTTCCATGTTCTTCAGAGTTTTTTCTGCAAGTTCCTGGTCTCCCTCTTCAATAACCCCATATACCAGAGTACCGTCTTCCGTGATTTCGTCAAAATCTCTTGCTGTATTCTTTGCAATCCGCTGAAACCTTTTGCGGAGCTGCACTGCGTCCTTATAGGTTGAAGAACAAAAATGGACTTTTTTACATGCCTGGAAGGCAATCCCGGCAAATTTACAGGATCCTGCGGCTGCGTTGGACGTGTCAGACTCAAGGCAAAAGCCATTTTTTAATAGGGCTTCGGAGTTATTATCTGAGAATTCCAGTTCATTCAAGTTAAGGAAAACGTCTATTTCTTCTGCAAAAGCTGCAACCTTTTCCGCTCCTTCAAGGGCAGGAACCTCGATTCCGGCTTCGATTCCAAGCTCTTTTGCATATTGCAGGGCATCTGCGTATTGACTGTTATTAAGATCATTCCAGCACTTCTGCGGCGGATGTAAACGAATTTCATCAAGGCCTGCATCTGCGAGCTTTTCAAGAATCTGCCTGCCAGGAGCCATAGAAGTATAAAGATGGATATGGTGTTCTTTTCCAAAAGAAGCCTTGAGCACTCGGATGTAGTGCAGAACTCTTTCGAGCCTCAGCAAGGGCTCTCCGCCTGTAATTCCTGTTCCAAGAGCATTCATGAGCTCGGCTTCTTTAAGTAAATCCTCATCGCTGTTTATAGACATCTCATTTGCAAAAACGAGATCTTTTCCTCGCCTTTCATCCGAAAGCGGGCAGTAAAAGCAGCTCTTGGGGCAGAGACCTGTTACGAAAAGGACCATTTTGGCGCCTTCCTGGCAAAGTCTGCACCCTTTCGAAAGATAACTGTAAAAGGAGCCGGTTTCGTCTTCAGTGAACTTTTCCATACCTGAACCTGCATATTCTTTTGTTATATATAAGGCTTGTTTTTGGTCTCCAAATGAAAGTATGGAGACACACTTATAAAGAAAGGGCTTTACTCAAAAAATGATATATCATAAGGTGCTAAAGGTCCATTAATGTCAGAACAAAATGGATACGTCGTAGTTTTCGGCTGCAAAAGGTGCGGAAAATGCAAAGATGTCTGTCCTGTGGGCGCAATTTATGAGGAAAACGAGCTTGCGAAAATTGACCCCAAAAAATGTACCCTTTGCATGAAGTGCATAGACGAGTGTACTAACAGGTCAATTATCTATATGGAATAAGGTGTTAGGGTGGAAAAGACTCCGGTTGACATTAAAGAAAGTTCGGTTAGAGTGGAAGAAATTCCAATTGATGTGAAAGGAATGCCTGTTAGCGTGGAAGAAGTTGAGGTTGATATGGAAAAACTCATAGCTCATGGAAAAATAATAGATATTACAACTCCGATTTCTTCTTTTACACGGATTTATCCTGGAGACCCGATACCTGCAATTGAGAAGGTCTGTACTCTTGAAGAAGAAGGCTGTGTGGTCTCAAAGTTAAGTTTTGGAAGTCATACCGGCACCCATGTCGACGCTCCATCTCATATTCTGAAAAATGGCCGGACTGTTGACAAACTGGAACTCAAAAACCTCATGGGCAAGGCTCTTATTCTCGATTTTTCTTCACTATCAGGCGAACTGACTGCTAACATTCTTGAAAAGACCTTCCGGAGTATAGGAGCTCCTGAAAATATCCAGATCCTCCTTCTGAAAACAGAAGATTTTTCCCGAAAACATGAAATTGCAGGTGAGGTTAGTCCCTCTAGCGCAAAGTCAGGTTCTCAGGACATGGAACCCGAGAAGGAAGAATCCAGCCCTGCATACCTTGACGAAAGCGGAGCAGCTTGGATTGTTGAAAAAGGTTTCAAGACGATTGGGACTGATGGCTTTTCCGTGGATAATCCTTATTCCGAAACTTTACCTGCTCATCACATCCTTTTTTCAGGTAATGTGAATATAGTAGAATGTCTTGAACTTAGTTCCGTAGAAACCGGAACCTATTTCTTCCTCTGTCTTCCCCTCAAAATTGAGAACTGCGACGGTGCACCTGCAAGAGCCTTATTGATTTCTTACTCTTGATAAATTAACAGATATTGTCTTTGACTAACAAACAAGCCTTGAAGATATTAAAGAAAAAGGAAAACTTGAAGGATAAAGAATAGATTAAAACATAAACAATAAAGAAGAAAAGATTACCAAAAGATAAAAATATAGAAGATCAAGACCAATAAAAAAGTACATGGAGGGTTTGGGATAGAAGAAGAGAGTACTGAAAACCTGCTCTGTATACCTTTTACGGAAGAGCAACTTACCGAAATAAAGAAATATGCAGGCATCAGTGGTATGGAAGTTGAAGAATTTATTAAAAGTGTTTGCCTGACTCACTGTCTCCAGCAAATGGAATGCCTTTACGGGGAAGAGCCAGAAGCGCCTGAGGCTTCAGGAGGCACTGCAAAACCGGAAAGTAGATTAGAAATAGAGTCAAGGAAAGTTGAGTTTAAAGGTCAAAAGCTGGGCCCAAGCTCAAAAGAACAGCCTGCCTCAAAAGAGATTCTTGATGGGCCACTCGTTCTGGACCAGCAGTGTATTATGGATTTATTTGCAATCAAACGAGAGTTCGGCAATATTTCAAATAACAAAATTATCACTATCGCCCTGAAATTGGGTCTGAACCAGCTCAGTGTAGCCCTTGGTCTACTTAAAAATAAACTGAAAGAATGAAGAAGCGTGGGAAAGAGGGAAGGATTGATATAAACAATCCTTTCCAAGCAGTTCTTTTGCGATCGCAGTTTATTACGTCTTACTTTTACATCTTAATTTCATACGTGCTGTAAAATTTCACTGTTAAGTCTTGCTGCCAAATCTTACTGTCAAACCTTCCTTTCAGAGTTTTTCAAGTTCACCCTTGTACCATTCCAGAAAACTGTCAATAGCCCTGCGCCTGTGGGAGACCTTATTTTTTTCAGCGTCTCCAAGTTCCCCGAAGGTCATGCCCTGGTACTCGAAAATAGGGTCATACCCAAAACCACCTGTGCCTCTCTCTTCATACGCGATTTTTCCTTCAACTATACCTGGAAAAACCAGAGGCTCTTTTCCGGGCTCACAATATCCGATAACAGTTTTAAAATACGCTGTTCTGTTGACTTCCCCTTCCATAAGCTTAAGCACTTTCAGGTTTCCGAGTCTGTCCTCTACAAAACGAGAGTAAGGGCCTGGAAAGCCGTTTAAAGCTTTTATGAAAATCCCGGAATCGTCTACCATTACAGGCATATTAAGTTTATTTGCGACATGCTGTGCCCCATAGGCTGCAATGGGCTCAAGGTCGTCCTCCTGAAGTTCAGGGTAGCCGTTTTTGTCCTGTATTACTTCAATTCCGAAAGTCTTGAGGATGTCCCTTACCTCGGCAAATTTGCCTTTGTTTCCTGTAACAAATACGATCTTATGCATAACGAGCCCTCTTTTTTATCTCTTCAACGCGCTTGAGTACATCCTCTGAATCTATAAAAGTGCTCTGGTATCCTTTTTTGAAGGCTTTGATCAGGGCTTCATGATTGCGGTGGGTACTCTCAAAGGTCTGGAAAAGCACATGGACATCTACCCCTCTGGACTCGAGGCCTTTGTCAAAATACGCAAGCCCGAAGTCAAGGAGATAAAGCCTCTCGCCTGCAAGAAGGAGGTTTGAGGTCGTAAGGTCACCATGGATTATACCCGCACTGTGGAGTTTTCCTACAAGTTCTCCTACTTTTTCGGAAAGCTCAGGAGTTACCAGGTATTTTATGGGAACGCCATCGATATACTGCATCTTGAGCTTGAAATCTTCCACGTCATAGATAAT
>NZ_DAGK01000013.1:66268-67641 GCF_002495725.1 Methanosarcina sp. UBA411 | reverse complement strand
AAATCTTCCACGTCATAGATAATTGGCGTAGAAACCCCATTGCGCCGAGCTTCAGACATCAGGCGGGCTTCTGTCCGGTTTCTTTCAGTCCTGATCCTTTCATCAATCTCTTTATGCCTGTAAGCCTTTGGAACTCTTTCCTTAACAAGTATTTCTTTTCCTTCAGGTCCTTCTTCCAGATAAACGACAGCCTCGGCCCCATTATCCAGCATTTCCCCAAGCTTGAGGGAAGTTCCAGGGGCGATTTCAGGGACTTTTTTCATTGCTTCTTCCCGGATCCAGGTCACTTTCACATCATCAGTTCGGTAACTTGGGTTTACACGGGACTCTTCAAGGGAAAGGGTGTTTCCGGACTTATACATCAGAAGCCCAGTATATGCAATCATTATCCCGTTATCTCCCATAAAGCGTTTTTCGGGCACATAGAACTTCGCGCCTCTGGCTTCGCACATCTCGTTTAGCATCTCTCGAAGCCTTGTATTTGCCCCTACTCCTCCTGCAAGCAAAACTTCTTTTTTTCCAGTATGGGCAAGGGCTCGCTCTGCAACCTCAACGACCATTGCAAAAGCCGTCTCCTGGTAAGAATAGCAGACATCCTCAATAGGATTTTTTCTCAGGGCTTCGCTGGCTGCCGTGGAAAGCCCTGAAAAGGAGAGATCCATGCCTTTTATCACATAAGGGAGATGAATATACCTTTTCGCATTCTTTGCATAAGCCTCGATCTTTGGCCCTCCAGGATGAGGCAGACCAGCCCCCCGCGCAAACTTATCAAGGGCATTTCCAAGCCCTATATCGAGGGTTTCCCCAAAGACTCTGTATCTTCCTCCCATATAGGAAATAACCTGGGAATTGGCCCCACTTACGTAAAGGACGACAGGATCAGTTGCAGGTGTTCTCCAAATTCCGACCTCTATATGAGCAATACAATGGTTGACCCCTATCAGAGGAACACCTAGGGATATGGAAAGCATTCTTGCTGCCGTTGCAACCGTTCTCAGGCACGGCCCAAGTCCAGGTCCCTGAGAGAAAGCTATTCCGTCAATCTCTGAAGGCTCGACTCCTTTTTCTTTTGCCTCTGCAAGAAGCCTTCTTATAACGCTGGCTGCGTACTTTGCATGGTGCTGGGCTGCTTCTCTAGGGTGAATCCCTCCGGTTGTAGGTTTGTAGGTCTCTGTGACCTCGGCAATAATCTCGGTCTCGGTCACGATTGCGGCACTGAGGTTCCAGGCAGTGCCCTCGATTCCAAGGATGAACGTGTTTTTCAAGGCTTACGGTCTCCTTCCAGTCCTTTTTGCTGTCACTGCCTTCGATAATACAGGAGAGAACTTATATACATTTGCATCCCGAGTTCCGTCTCGGGAGGACGGTGCCCT
>NZ_DAGK01000013.1:63083-66121 GCF_002495725.1 Methanosarcina sp. UBA411 | reverse complement strand
GAGGACGGTGCCCTTTTCGCTGCGCTCAAGAGGGCTAATTTATGAACTTAGAGGATTTGATTTCGCTCTCTCAAGCGGACTAATTCATGGGACAGAAATTTCAGTGTCTTTGCGTGGTTATAAAAAATGAGTAGATTTTCTTAGAGGTATCATGTTTGAGAAGTCTGGGGAATATTTGATATTTAAGAGTTCCAGCATAATAACGTGAGACATGACTAAAAATCCGAGGGAAATAAAACCCTCTACATTATATAAAAATGGCTCTTCGCTGTTTCGAGTGTGTAACTTACATTCATTTCCGAAGTGTTGAATTATAACATATAAGTTTAGAAACAGCTATTGTTGAAAATCACATTCAAGCTTGGTGTTTCTCTTTTCGGCTTGGCTACATCTTAACTAAATAATTATTTTTGATAAATAGTTGAAACATTAGATTTTATTTATTCAGGCCTTCAAAAATTTCCTAGCTTTTGCACGCTTTCTTCCATGGGTTCAGGAGAAAATAGACTTCTCTCGAGCTTTTCACCAAACTCCTCAAGTATAGATGCAGGAATATCGAGATCAGGGTATGGAGGAGTAAGAGGTTCAAAATCTTCTTCGTTCGGCCTGACTTGCCTGAACTCGGGCAGGAACAGAATAAAAGCCAAAAATAAGATAAAGATTATGTACTCTCTGTCGTAAATCGGCCATGAAACGTTCCCTGTGAGAGAAAAAATGGAATTAATATAGGACGCGGGCCAGGAGATGATTGGAAGAGATAAAGCTGCGGGATGGGACAACAGAAGGACGAATACAAAGAGGAAAATGAGAACGAAACCCATCTTTTTGAGCAGGCCATGTGTCTTGGAATAAAGCCACCATTCCCACCAGGCAGGCTTGAAAGGTCCTGTACGGAGATTTTTCAGGAGCCGGGCTGCAGGTTTCTTTACTTCGGCTGGAGACTCCAGTCTCAGGCATTCATCAAGTCTATCTACCGATTTTCGGAAGTAGTGTGCCCGGTAGTAAAAAAGCCCCAGAAAATAAAGGGCATACGCTTTCAGTTCGTTATCTTTGGATCTCTGCAGAATGGCTGCTTTTTCAAGTTTTCCTGCAGCTGCAAGTAGTGTATACCTGAAACGTGCACTATTTTCGTCAAAAGATGTTTCTGCACACATATACCTCGCATACGCATCCCAGAGCAACAGTTTCAGGTCTTCCGAATTCAAGGCAAGAGCTCGCCTGAAAGACTCAAGTGCATCCTCACAGGCTTGCTCTTCAAGTTCTATCCGACCTTTTAGGTTTCTTGAGAATGCATTATCAGGGGCTTCTGCAATCGAAGCTTCTAGCTCTTTTAATGCGCCCCTACTGTTTCCGATCCTGAAGTAAAGCTCTGCAAGTCCGTTTCTTGCATGAAAATTTTTTGGATTTATATCAATTGCTTTTCTGTATGCCTTGATAGCTCTATCGAAATCTTTCAGCCTGAAATAGGCAAATCCCAACAGGCAGGCAGGAAAATCCGAGTTTATTTCGTCTGTTAGCTTTTCAAGGACTGCAACGGCTTTCTCAAACTCCTGCAGCCTTATGAGAACAAAAGCTTTCATGACTGAAGCCTGTGTGTTTTGAGGGTCAAGGGTAAGGATCCTATCAAACACTTCCAGGGCTTTTCCCCACTCTCCGCAGTGTGCAAAAACCAGGCCTTTTCCGGAATATGAAATTGTTTCTGCTTCGGAAAGTTCTCTGGCGCTTTCAAAAGCTATTAAAGCATCCTGATATCTGCCAAGGGCATTCAGAGCAAGCCCTTTAGAATTCCTGAGAATTTCCAACCTGAAATTTATTTCAGCGGAATTCAAAATTTCAGGTTCTTTATCTTCGAGAATTTTTGTGGATTTTTCTGCTCCTGCAGCTGCATAAATAGCTTCTTCTGCATCTTCGAGCGTTTTTAGAGCTTCCTCATACATCCTCAGGCAGAGAAGAGTAATTCCTTTGCAAATTTGAGGAAAAGAGCGTTCAGATTCTCTTTTCGCGGCATTGTCAAAGGCTTTAAGAGCTTCCGCATACTCTCCAAGCTCGGCAAAAGCAAATCCCCGATATTTCCAGCTTTCATCCCCAATTTCTCTTTCAGGAAGTCCCCCAGATAATTCCAGATATTTTTTAAAAGCCGTTTGGAGCTGACTGCCAAGAGTCTCTCCAAAATCTTTTTCCTGATGCCTGAGTCGGGAGAGAGTAACTCCTCGGTTATAACGGGCAGGCAGGCTTTCATAGTCAAGCTCGAGGAGTGTCTCATAAGCGTCAAGAGCTTCCCTATATCTTCCAAGCTTATAAAGCGCGTTTCCTTTTCCATTCCACGCAAAAAGATTTCTGGAATAAAGACCGAGAGCTTCCTCAAAGCTCTCAAGAGATCTGGAATAATCCCCAAGCTGATAATATACTTCTCCAAGACCGCTCAGAATACCACTATCTTCAACTCCGGAAGAGAGGGCCTTTTCATACGCCTGCAGAGCTTCGTAAGGCCTCTGCATGGCTAAAAAACAGTTACCTACCCCTCTCCATCCCTCTAGGCTCAAAGGATTAGCTTCAAGGGCTTTCCTGAAAGCATCTAGAGATTCCTGATATTTTCCAAGTGCCAGCAGGGCTTTTCCTTTGCCAGCTTTTGCCTCTATAAGAGAGTTATCAAGTTCAAGTACACTTTCAAATATGTCAAGAGCTTCACGAGGCCTGCCCAGCTTTCCGAGAAGCCTACCTCTTTCGAGTCTGTTTTTTGTGTTTCTTGGCTCAATGATAAGACTTTTTTCAAAAGCTGATAGAGCCTCTTCTTTCCTTCCCATGCCTTCGAGAATTCTGCCCTGCGTTTCCCAAGCAACTGCAGATGCAGGTTCAAGTTCCAAAGCCTTTTCACAGGTTCTCAAAGCTTCTCTCTTTTTACCCAGGGCAAGGTATGCTTTTGCCTCACCTTCCCATGCTCCTGAATGTAAAGGTTCTAGCATAAGGGTTTTTCCATAAGCCTCAAGTGCCTCTTCATTTCTCCCAAGTATGGATAGGGTTATTCCTCTATAGTACCA
>NZ_DAGK01000013.1:26428-62958 GCF_002495725.1 Methanosarcina sp. UBA411 | reverse complement strand
AGGGTTATTCCTCTATAGTACCAGGCCTTCAGATTTTCAGGATTAAATTCGGCAGTTTTAGTAAAAGCCTCAAGGGCTTCCTCATTTCGTGAGAGCTGTTTTAAAGCAAGCCCACTGTAGTACAGAGCACCGATGTGCTTTTCATCTTTTCTGAGCACGCCGTTAAAAGCCTCAAGAGCCTTCTCTGGCAGGTTCAAATATCCTAAGGTAAGCCCTTTGAGGTATCGGGCAGGAATATTGTCAGGATCAAAATTAAGTGCCATTTCAAAAGCTTGAAGGGCTTCTTCCGGCCGGTCCATGTAACGAAGTATATTTCCCCTGTACTGCCAGGCGACGCTATCCTCAGGACTTACCTCAAGTACATCGTCGAAAGCCTCAAGCGCTCTCTCAAAGTTTTTCTCTGCCCCTATCTGGTTTTTCAGGTTCAAAAGAGCAAGGGCTTTACTGTACCAGGCTTTGGCATAAAGAGAATTCATAGGCCCTCGGAGATCTTTGAGTAAAATTTGGTTAATTTTAAAATTCATCTAAATATATATGATGTCTATTATAAATATGGGCACAGAAGATAGTTACTGATTTAGGAACTTGAATAAATTAAGTTCATTTCCAAAGATAAAATATCCTTAGTCAGGTATTTTTAAACTCTATTTACTTTTTTAATAAATCTCGGAGATTAAAAAATAGTATGGTATCTCCAGTTGTGCTAGATTTGCTACTTATATCTCTTATGGGACGAGCATCCTCAAGATTAAAAGGAGGCATCTCTGGATAAAATTCTACAGCAGAGAACGTGGGCGATTGAATCTCTATAGATATATCTTTTCCTGCAATGCGAGTTATTGAAGGAGAAATGAGAAGAAAAATTAGAGCTATTTCAGCTAGTAAAAACTGGTTTAAATTCTCTTTAACATCATTCCAAATAGCATATACCATTAACAAAAGAATAAGAACAAAAATCAATAGGAAAATTATGCGTTTATGCCATTTATATAAAGGCGAATAAAGCCACCAAACATGCCACGGAGGTTTTATCTGGTAGGTCCAGATATTTCCTAGCAGTTTCTTTGCAACTTGCTGTGTATTTGTTAGTGAACTATTAAGGGAAATAAATTTTATCAACTTCTCATTACATAGCTTTAGTTTATCATATACTTTCAAAGGCTCCCATATTATCACAGTCCCCCGTACTATCCAAGGCTTGCGTACTATCCAGGGCTTCTCTTTTTCCATTCCTAAGTTAACACAGTCGATGAGTTTTTCTTTGGCTTGTAAATAATTTCCCATTTTACAGTAACATATCCCCAAAAAGTAAAGAGCATAAGCATCTACCCTGTTATTCTCATGAGATTTTATTTTCTCCAAGTCCCTAACAATAGTAATGAGTTCTTCTTGATATTTTCCAGATTTCTCTCCACAATTATATTTTGCTCTGAGGTATCTAGCATACGCATGCCAGAGAAGATATAAAGAAAACGTATTATCCCATTTAATAGCCTGGTCAAAAGATTCCATAGCGTCTCTATAATTATGTTTTTCAATGTCTATCTGACCTTTAAGGCACCACCCCCATCCCATTCTACGAGCATATCTATCAAACTCCCGAGTACCACGTCGAAGTTTCTCACCTGTCTGCTTTATATCATAAAAATCATTATCTTTAGTATTTTCTTCTATTTTGGGGTATAAATCAAGATAATCCTTTATTTGTGAATATGCTTCATCCAAGTTCCTAAAACTTAAAAGAAGCCATCCTAAATTATTGCGTGTGAATAAATCAGATTGATCTGTACTTAGAGCTCTCTGAAATGCTTCTTTTGCTTTTGTTGGTTCATTAAGCCTATAAAGCACTATACCTTTTAGATTTAGAATCTCAATATCATTAGGATTTTGCTTCAAAGCTTTTAAGAAGCATTTATATGCTTCTTTATAATCATTATGCGAGCCCAGTTTAAAATGTGAAAGTCCTTCCATACTCAGTGCATCAAAAATATTATTTTTTTTGTATTTTTCTTCATCAGTTTTTTTCGTAGTTATCTTCACCATTTTTTTCTTAGACTTTCCTTCGTTTTTAAGGGCTTTTTTAAAAGCTTTTATTGCTTTGGGGTATTCTTCAAGAAAATAGTAAGCCATACCTTCATTGAATCTTATGTTATAGGCTTCCGGAGCTAATTTAGTAGCTTTATCACATGCTTTATATGCTTCTTTTACCAATACGTCACAACATCTCAATTTAGCTAGTAATATTGCTTTATAAATATAGGGCAGAGGATCTTCGTTTTTATCATTTTCCTTCACTTTAATCGCTCTATCGAACATTTCACACGCTTTATCGTACTGCTTGCACTCGTAGTAAATTAAACCGGCACTTTTTAAAGTATCTAAAGTCTCTGAATCCTCAGGCTGAGGATTAATTATACTAAATGCTTCTATTGCTTTATCATATTCTTTAAGTAAATAATAGACAATACCCAGTTTTTTTAGAATGCTATTATTTTTTTGGTTTCTATTTTCATCTCTTATTTTCTCCAGTTTTTCTTTAGATTTTTTTAACATATCTTCTGCATGATTTGGTAAAATACAATATCTCTTCTGCAGTTCTTCTTCAAATTTCCTGAGAGTTATTCCTGCAAAACATAGTATTTCAGCAGCGTGTTCAGATCTTTCAGAGAGAAATGCAGTACTTACTGCATGTTGAGTGTGTTTCTGACAAGTATTTAAAATATCTAAAGCTTGACAAAAAGAATTATACGCTTCATTGTATTCTTCGAGGAAATAATGTGCTATTCCCTTGAACTTTAATGCTTGAATTTGATTTTTATTATATTTGGAGGACTCTTTTTTAAAAAATTTTATAGATTCTTTATACTGCCCTTTGAAAAAATAATTATAACCTATGTTATAGTTATCTTTTGCATCTAACGGATTCATATAAACACCTTGAGGATTGTAATATATGTTTATATGCTGAGATATATATTAGAGATATTATAAAAGACATCAGAAACTATTTTTCTAAAATTAAATATATTTTGTAAAAAAATAATGATTAACCTAATGTTATTACTGAAAATTAGCCATAGTACACTAGATTTTGAAATCATGAAGAATTTTTAACCTTTTGAGCCTATATAGGAGAACCTGAACTATAATACTGGAAGTCTTTGGAATCCAACCATTTAAAAGTCCTTAACCTTAATTTTTACATTAGAGATAGCCAATATTTACTTTCATTTCTTCTTTTCCGGCGGCAATCTGATAATGAATCTAACATTTTTCAAGGTCAGGTTACTGATGATAAGGGGCTTTTGCTTTAATCCTTCTATTTTCAGGCTTTCTATGTGCGCATCCTTTATTGTAATAGTTTTAGTTCTTGCGTATTTCTCAGACATTTTTCATCTCTTTCTTGCATTTTTGGCGTCAAGTTCATAAATATAATATTCCAAAAATAAATTAGTTTCCATCCACAGATCCAATTTTGAGAATTAGATTCTGGTTTTCCAATTTTTCGGCGCAGATGATCAGAAAGCTTGAATGAGGCAAAGATGAGAAAATGAAAAGAACCACAGGAAAATCCCTGCGGTTCGGGTTGAAAAAGAGTCAGATAAATTCTTGAAATGGGTTACTTCTTGAATTCTGTATAGCCGCACTTTCCGCAGGCGAGGCGGTTCTTGTGATCGGCGAGGAATGTACCTGGTCCACATCTGGGACAGAACTGTTTAATTCTGGTTACGGAGTCGCCCTGGACTTTATAATAATCTTTTACTGCCATGTATATGCACCTCGCTTAAGCCTCTTCTCCCTCGGTCTCAGTTCCTGGAATAGCGTTTCTCTTCAAGACGTATTCCAGCTCTACCTCCTTCATGCGATCAGCATTCTCGTAGAGTTTGGCATAGCCCTTGCCTTCCTGTACTCCGTATTCGGTTTTGATTCTCTGGATTACCAGCAGTTCAAGAGGGGCGTTAAGCATTGCAGCGAGTTTATTCTTTATGTCATTTCTGGAAGGAGTCGAACCTTCATATTTCACAATGAAATCCAGTTCCCTTCGATTTAAAAGTGAATTATTCTTGTCTTTAAGAATTCTTATATCCATCTAAAATTCTCCGTAGCTTGTCCAATTCGTAATTCTGATTTTTGCTGATGAGTTTCTCAAAGAGAGTTCTGATCTCCCCTTTTTTTTCCTCAGTGACCTTCACAAAGACCACACCCTCATCGGGCTGTCCATACAGGACCACAGCATCCAGAGGGGCCAGAAGTATTACAGGAAGGGTTGCCAAATCCTCTTCTCCTCTTACAAAGATCCTAAGAGGTTTTTCGGAAGCAAAAGCTTCACAAAGGGTTTTAATCAACTCATCGGTAATAATTCCTGCAGGGTTGTCCACAGATACTTCGTCGTAAACTTTGTCCATATTCCGGGCTGAGACATCACTGGAAACCGGTTTCCTTTTGGTGCGGTTGTCCACAATACAGATGTCTGGAATAATCCCGGACTCAAGCAGGTGGAAAGTAGTAACATCACCTACGGATATAAGTTTTGTGGGGCTTCCAAGCTCCCCTGCAAACTTCTCAATAGTATCCTTGCCCCTGCCTCTGTAGAGTTTACCCAGAGGTTTCTTCATCAGTGGACGAAGTTCTCTCGGAAGCTCAATATGAACACTCAAATCAGCGCACCTTCAGAGCAAATTTATCCGGAATGTCAACCCCAAGCTTTTTTGCTATTTCTGAGCGTTCAGCGTCCAGGATAATTACAAGCCCACTCCATTCCTCCGCAAGGTCCGAAGTCCCGCAGATGGGGCAGTTTTGCCCTTCCAGGACTCTCATGCAGTGTCTACATACTTTTTCTGCCATAAAAACCTCTTCCTAATCAGGCGGCTCCTTCAGTAATAGCTTCATGAGACTGCTTCTTTTTACGAGCTTCTTCTAGCCACTGCAGCTTTCCAAGAGCAGTCTGACGCATGGTAAGGCCTATTTTGCTTTCCTTAGGTTCTCTTTCGTTGATGCTGACAGCAACAACCCTGGCTCTTACATGGTCACCTTCAGCAATGGATTTGCCTCCATTCTTTGTCACAAGCCTTGCGTTCTTGGCGTCATATGAAATAAAGTCATCCGTAATCTGGCTGACGTGAAGCAATCCGTCCATTGGCCCCATACCTACGAAAACTCCGAAACCAACGGCCTCAACAACTTCACCCTCAATAATCTCCTGGAGTTCAGGCACGAACATTATTGCTTCGAATGTTACATCATAATATACTGCCCCGTCTCCTACGAGGATGTGCCCTTCCCCTATCTCGACGATCTTGCAAATCGCAACGAGGGAACCAAGTTTTTTGTCAACCTGCCCCTCAAGTTTTTCTCTTAACGCGTTTTTAACAGTTTGCGCCACCTCTTCCCCTAAAAGGGTAGGAGGAATACGAACAGTATCAACGAGCTTCATCATTTTATACATCTGCTAATCACCCGTAAAAACAATTAATTTAATGCTGCCCGGTAAAATAACATGGTTCAGACAAAATCCAGTTTGTTTTTCTGGCGTAAGGATATGGTTTGGATTCCTTTTTCAGCAAGCCTGCGCTTCAACCCGATATCATTTGTCAGGACAGCTGCTCCCATTTCCGTTGCTAGCCTGAGAATTACATCATCTGCAGGGCCTACAGCAGGAGTTATACGCTCGCATCTGTCCATCATGGACCTGGCAACCTTTGCAGCCGTTCTGTCCGAACCTCTTTCCCGCTTTATGAGTTTTTCTATCTCGAATACTACAGCCTCAGGCACAAAAAATTCGTCAAATCCCAGCCTTTTAAGTTCTTCAAAAATATCTACTCCGAACTGGACCGGGATCATGAACCCATTAGTATCGATTATAACTTTCAACTCTTAATTACCCCTACTCCAATAAGCCGCCACCGAGAGTCAATTCTCCTGCTGATAGCAACCCTTGATCCGATAGCTGCACTAATAGGGCGTTTAAGGGCAACCTGTGCTTCATTTTTCCTGGCACTTGTAACCACTCCAACTGTGGTTGCAGTTCCTATATTGAGCATGAGAGGTTCACTTGTCTTTATTTCGTTGATTTTTTCTTCCCTTGTAACTCCTACTACCCTATCGAGCAGGTGTAATTCCATGACGAACTGGTGCCTAGTGTCGGGAAGGGTCCCAGGTGCGCCTGCAATCTGTCCTGTTAAAGAGTCACCTTTTGTCAGGGTAGGGTCAAGATGAGTTCCAATAGCCAGAAGACCTCCAGGAGTTGCTTCATCCACCTTTGTCGTGCCTGCAAAGATAGATGAAATCGTTGTTAAAATCGGAACCCATCGTGTAACGCCTTCGGTTGTAACCTTAATTCCTGGCCTTATTTCCAGCTCGTCTCCCGGATGAAGGGCTCCTTCAGTCAGAGTTCCTCCGATAACTCCTCCGCGCATTTCATCAATTGAAGCCCCTGGTTTGTTAATGTCAAAAGAACGGGCAATCAACATGCTGGCAGGCTTATCCATTTTATGGACAGGAGCAGGAATCACGGTTTCCAGAGTATCGATAAGGACATCAATATTGATGTTCTGCTGGGCAGAGATCGGGATTACAGGAGCATTTTCTGCGACCGTGCCTTTAACAAATTCCTTTATTTGATGATAGTTCTCGAGAAGGCGCTCCTTAGATACAAGGTCGATCTTGTTTTGTACTATCACTATATTTTTAATCCCTATAATATCCAGGGCCATAAGGTGTTCTTTTGTCTGGGGCTGCGGACAGTCTTCGTTTGCTGCAATTACCAACACTGCACCGTCCATAATCGCAGCGCCTGAAAGCATAGTCGCCATCAGAGTTTCGTGCCCAGGAGCGTCTACAAAGGACACAGTCCTGTGCTCTTCTGTCTTTTCTCCACAGTTAGGGCAGGTCTTTTCTACTGTGTAACATTGGGGGGAAGGACATTTGGGACACTTCATGAATAGGGAGTCTGCATACCCCAATCTGATAGAAATCCCTCTTTTTACTTCCTCACTATGTGTATCTGTCCAAAAGCCTGATAGGGCTTTAACAAGTGTAGTTTTTCCATGGTCGACATGGCCCACCATGCCGATATTAACACAAGGCTGACTCAAGTTGTAATTTCCTCCAGTAAAGTGAAGTGATCCGATATAAGGCAGGTCTTTATCCTAAACCTGAACCATAAAATTTGGAATTAATTTTTCCAGTAGGTCCGCAGATTCCAACCCTTAACTAATCTGGTCTGTAATTGAAATGAAACATATAAACTAAAATGGGATTTGGGGAGCGAAAATATTCTCCTGCCCATTCCTTAATCTGGATTTCCGGGATTGAAAATCCGGGTAAATTCTATTATTATGTTTTTTTATCGCTATTTAAGGCTTGCAGATTCAGGCGATACTTTTAAAGTTTACGGTATCCTGCATAGTCAATATCTACTAATGCCGGAAAGCCTTAATAAATTTATGTGACGATAGCGTCAAGTTTCTCCAATTCCAGTGCACGCCTGATCTCAAAGGCCAGTCTTCTTCCGGTACTCATTGGTTTTCTCCAGAGCGAGTTGCCGTAAGAATGACCTACTGACATATGCACATTGGTCCCACCACCTACTCTTGGGGCCACATCATAAATGTAGAAGTTAAGATCTTTATCAACGCAAGTCTGCAAGCAGAAAGGCCCTATGATCCCAGGAGCATAGTGTTCCTGAGTAGCTTTTACATATTTTTCCCCCATTTCGAACACTTTCTCAAGAAGAGACTCGCGAAGGGTTGCGGAATTATGCCCGCAGACCGTATATTCGGGGGTTAACTGGCTTTCAGCCAGGGCCATTTGCTGAGGGGCAGGAAGCCTTACATGTCCATCAAGGCTGGTCTCAAAGCGCCAGTCAATTCCAAGAAGTTCCAGCTTACTCATTTTCGGTTCGATTGGAGAGTAGAACATATCAAGGTTAAACACAGGACCTATAATATAACGCTCTATTCTTGCGTTTTCAAGAGCTTCCTGAGTAATAACTCCCTGTCTTATAAGAGCCTCGGATTTCTCTAAATATTCCTTATAACTTGAAGCGGTAAAAAATCCCCTTTCGAGTTTTTTTACGGCATGAGGGAGCTTGACCATTACAAGTTCGTTAATATCCTTTGGAGACTCTATTTTTTCAGGGAAAGGAAGTCCTGCTTTTTCCAGAATCCAGTAATAACTCTGCTGCTCACTCCGTTCCTCGCTTCGAAGGAGGTTCCTGCTTCCTACGAGAGGCACTCTGAATTTTTCTTCGATCTCATCTATACTGCAGTAGGAGGTAAAGGAACGATTAGGGACAAAAAGTACATTTTCATCAACTAGTTTCGTCTGGTTTTCAGGCAGGAGAATCTCGTTATATTTTTTGAAAACAACGGTCTCGTCAACAATCCCCCTCTTTACCTTCCCATAAATGTCTCTCTGGGCCCTGAAATATTCACTATACGTTTTTTCCCTGCCAGCTTGGCAGACTGCAAGAGTCCTGAATTCCTCTTCAACTGCCCCGTCGCAGATGTCGAGCCCTGAATGAGAGCCTATAGTTCCGATTTTTATCTTATCAGCGTGAGTATAATAGCCTTCAACGATTTCCTTAATTTCTTTCCTGTCAATCATATTTGATGTTCCTTGGCTTTGGAAATAATCCTTTCAATGAGATTGATAATCGGTATAACTTTTCAAACCTGCTACTTAAGTAGAGATTCCTCAAAATGCAAGTCTTGTGACTATTTGCCAGGTATTATGAAGTAAAAATCCTGATAGGTTTTCCCCATTAACGGCTTTACCTATTAAATCCCTTCCTAATATAAGTAATCATTTATATAATGGAAGGAAAACCAGAAAAGCTCTAAAGCCAGGAAAAAGCAGCCCAGAACAGATATCTGAAATATTCCATTGGTTTACGGGCCCTGGTTTTCCATAATTTTTGACGCTTTTTTAAATAAAACTCAATATAAAAGGCGTAATAAAAGCCTCAATTATAGCTGCAACCAGAAGAAGAGGCAGGATCCAACGGAAATAAAATATGAGTCCTTCTTTAAATTCTCTTTTGATCTGGGTAGGTCTGCCTATAAGGGCAGAAAATACCTGGTATCCGAGCCGAAGTCCTATGGCCGCGGCCAGGAAGACCATTGGCAGTTCCACTATCCCGTGGGGGAGAAGAGCAAGCAAAATGAAGAGCATACCTTTTTCCTGGGCTACAAGATAAGCTATCACTCCCACAAGATATCCATTGAAAGCGATAAAAAGTACTGGAAGAACGCCCAGCGCCAGCCCAAGTACCAGGAAAAGCAGGCTTACAAAAGAATTGTTAAGAAAGATTACGAGCATTATGAGAAGAGGATTCATCGTCATAATTGGTTCAAAGCGAGAACTGAAACTTTCTCTGAGAGAATCAGCCATAGAAGGGAAATATTCAGCTGAAATATAACCTGCAACTAAGGATCCAAAAAATACAAAGCTGATAATAAGTATATACGGCCAGATAAAACGCACATATCCAGTAAACCCTTTTTTCGGGTCTTTTCGGATATTGCGCCAGGTGTCTGCTGAACTGCTCCCGGGAAAAAAATCATTCTCCTCTGCAGCATATCCCCTGTTTTCCATATTCTCTTCAGGAGTTCCTGCCATCTGTACTCCTGCTCTTATCTCTTCTGAATTATGATCGTCCTCTCTTTCCATACCTACCCCACCAGTAATTCTGATTTATTAATCCTGATCCAAATACATATGGCGCCTGTCAAATATCTTTTTCTTAGATTCCCAACATCATCCGGATCGTATTCCGGGTTGCAGGAGAAAGCCCAAGGATCAAAATGACCATTTTGATTAACACTTTCAAATTCAAGGAGCGTTCGTCATCCTCAAACTGGGTGTCAAGCACGTAAAGAACCCCTATGAAGATAATAAGCTTCAATGGATACATAACCAATGCGGTGCCAGTCAGATCGATAAGATAGCTGGGCACTACGTGTTTTTCATAGTATCCAAGCGTATCTATTCCTATGTACGTTGAAGAAGCATCCATCAGTTGAACCATCAGGATAGAAAGGTTCAGAGGATCGGTAAATATAGAAGACTTGAAATGGCGAGCAATTATATAAAAGATAAATGTCAGCCCTGTTCCTGCCCCGAGTACAAATAAGGGAACGTAAGGGGCCACTATATTCTCGAAATGCAGGAGTGTAACAAGATTTACGAAAAACCACAAGAGTCCGAAGCTTGCAAAAGTTAGATGAAAATCCTTTACCAACCCTGCTTTCTGAAGCCTGATGGAGATCCAGAGGCAGCCTATGGTTATCGCAAAGACCAAAAAATAAATATTGGGAGTTATGAGAAGATAGCTAAATGGCGGGTGGACAATACCTGCAGGAGAATCTTCAAGTACGCGCAGAGAAGAACCTGCAAGTACGAAAGGCAGAACAGATGCGATAAAGCGCGGAGTTATTTTTACCTCAAGCTTTTCGAGCAGCTTGAAAATTCCAAATATGCAAATACCCAGTATTACTGCCCAGGTAAAGGTATTTACAACATTATACCCTTCATCACCTCTTATGGGCTCAAGATAATAGGTATTAATAAACTGTGATATTTTATCTATTAAAAAACTCATCTTATCACTCATTCGAAATGGCAATATCCTAATACAATTAAGTATACTATGTATACAGCGAACTTACTTCCTTAATCAAGAAGGTAATCTTCTTCTCCAGTGCGCAATGTTCGTTCTAATATATGAGATTTCTTTCCGGAAGGTCTTATCCCAATAAGCGTTAAAGATATTATAAATATTGAGCTTAGTATATTACTTTATTTTTATAATTATCCGTATAACTCTAGCGTTATAGTCATACATATTATAATGGTATAGAGATGGAATTTAGAATAATGTAGACACAAAAATTATTCTGATATAAACACGGAAATGGTCTTAAATAAGTTCTGAATAAAAGAATTATGAAATATGATAATTCAGAATTAAAATATACTTGAAACATATTCCATACTTAATATAAACAATTATCTAATGAGTTAACATATTAATAATAGTACCTAATATGCTGCAGTCTGCTGATAATCAAAATTCATGACTTTGTACGTATATTGGGGTTTATAAGAGCCAATTTACCATCTATCTTTATCGAATAAATGATGTAGGTATAAAATTGACAATCGACAAAAACAGCGCAAAATGGATGCAGCTTCCAAGAGATGTACTTGTCGGGCATGGTGTGCTTGAGGAAATTGGAGATGTCTGCAGTGACCTGAAACTTAAAGGAAATGCGCTGATAGTAACAGGAAGTACTACAAGGGATATAGCAGGCAAGAGAGTCAGTAACCTCCTTGAAAGTGCAGGCAGTAGCACGGAAACAATCCTAACCTGCAAAACTACTACGGAAGAGGTTGAAAAGGTTATAGAGAAGTCACTTGAAATGGAAGCTAATTTTATCCTTGGAGTTGGAAGTGGTAGGTCTATTGACCTTGCAAAACTTGCCTCGACCCGGCTTGAACTTCCATTTATTAGCGTGCCTACTGCAGCTTCTCATGATGGTATTGCATCTTCCCGTGCCTCAATTGTCGATAATGGAAGAAGTACATCTGCACAGGCCCAGGCTCCTATTGCCGTTATTGCAGACACGCAGATTATATCAGCAGCTCCTTTCCGTTTTCTTGCGGCTGGCTGTGGAGACATAATTTCCAATTATACGGCAGTACTGGACTGGGAACTTGCAAACAGGCTCAGGAATGAATATTTTGGGGCATATGCTGCAGCTATCTCCCGTATGGCTGCCAGGGTTATTATAGATTGTGCAGATTCGATCAAGCCCGATCACGAGACTTCGGCAAGACTTGTGGTAAAGGCCCTTGTATCGAATGGGGTTGCGATGAGTATTGCAGGCTCTTCCAGACCTGCTTCAGGTTCGGAACATATGTTCAGTCATGCACTTGACAGGATAGCCCCAAAACCCGCACTCCATGGAGAACAGTGTGGAGTTGGCACAATTATGATGATGTATCTCCACGGAGGAAACTGGCAGGAAATCAGGGATGCCTTAAAAAAAATAGGGGCTCCTGTAACTGCTGAAGAACTGGGGATAGAAGATAAATATATAATCGAAGCCCTGCTACATGCACACAGTATTCGCCCGGAACGTTATACAATTCTTGGGAGCGGCCTTACCCCTTCCGCGGCTGAGAAAGTTGCAAAAATCACAAAGGTCATAAATTGAAAAGTTATTCTTATTCAAGCTAAAGCCAAGAATCAATGTTTGTTTAGGATATCAGAGTTTAAAGCCAAGTTTTGTAAAGGAATCAGCAATCCATATCTGGTTAAAAAGAAATCGGTTAATCCAGAGCCATTTAACTTCCAATCAAGTAGTCACTGAATTTCCAATTAAAGTATTATCAAAATTGAACCTGATAACGAGTTGCAAACTATCTCGGGATAAGCTTCAGGTATCCCCTGAGAAATGGGGCACAGGCGCGAAAAATAATTAAATGGAAGAATTATTATGACAGAAAGCGATACCAAAATAACACTTATCGGATCACGGCTTGCAAGGGAAGGGCTGGAATTCATATTTAAAGGTGAGATGCCAGAATGCAAGAAATGCCGGCTGAAAAATACCTGTCTTAACCTTGAACCCGGACGCAGGTACAAGATAGAGAAAATTAGAAGCAAGGACGTCCACGAATGTTTCTTGCATGATAGCGGCGTACTTGCTGTAGATGTGAGCAGGGCACCTATCCTGACTACGATGGAATCAAGAAAAGCAATTGACGGGGCAAAAATTATGTATGAGCCTCCAAAATGTGTCAAGAGAGAGTGCGGAGTGTATGAGATCTGCCACCCTGAAGGGCTTTCAAGAGGGGATAAATGCAAAATCGTAGAGGTTCTCGAAAGCCTTGATTCCAAGTGCGAAGCCAACTATTCCCTGAAAAAGGTGAAATTATCCTGGTGAACGTAAACGAACACATTTTAGTAATAGTAAGATTGATTATCATTAAATAAAAAAGGTTAGAAGCGGTGTTATAAGTGCCTGAACAGGAAATGAACCAGGTCCCCTATGAATTTTATACCCAAAAGCGCTGGGAAAACTGGCTCGGACGGGCAAGAGAGAGCGGTTTCCAGATAAAGGAGTCAGAAGAAGAAGCTGGAAAGGAAAGTGCCATATTCGTGAATATGGTTGATGATGTTATCCTTGCCTGCCTGAAAGTAACTGCACGCTTTGATAAGGGCATGCTCTCCAAAGAAAAATCTCTGCAGATCCTGGCTGAGATCCGGGACATTGTACTTTCCGAGGTCGAGCCAATTTCTGAAGATATCAACCTTATGATCGATTCCATCCAGACCTCTCTCATGGGAGTTATTGTCGCCTTCGAATGCTACATCCTGGGCGACTATGATGAGGAAGCCGATATTGTAGAGATTGTAAAATCAGCCATTGAGGCAGAATCCTCAGACAACCTTGAGCTTGCCCTTGACTATACTGCACAATGCGGTGCGCTCGTACTTAAAGGGAAAAGCCTACCTGAAGAGGTTATGGCTGATCTTCCCTACGGCATTGTCGCTGAATGGCTTGACGGAATTGATTCTATCTCGGCTGCCATGGTAGGAAGTGACAGCTACAAGGAATTTGATGAAGAGGACGAAGAAGATATAGTCTAAATAATTCCTGTACAAACAGAGGACTCCGTTTCCGATTTCTCAGGAATACGGAAGCCCTTTAAAAATTTGTGAAAATTAGTTAAAAAATGGATATCATTGAAAAAATAATTAAAAATTAAAATATTAAAGGTATTTCCATCTTGGATACTTATGTCTCGAGTTCTTAGGCTTCAACTGATTTTTACTACTTTGCTTTATGTTTTTCAATCACTTTTTCATATACTTCAAGAGTTTTTTCAGCTATTATCTTCCAGTTATACCTCTTTTTAAGAAGATCGTAACCTTTTTCTCCCATTCGGTTGTGGCCAAGTCCTTCAAGAACGTAGTTGAGCCCCCAAGCGATAGAAGATGGCTCCTTATGAGCAACAACGCCTGTCCTGAAATTTTCCACAAGGGCAACAGCATCGCTTGCAACGACTGGTTTTTTTGCATCCCAAGCCTCAAGCACTACAATTCCGAAGGGCTCGTTCCTACTGGGCACGCACACAAGATCGCAAGCATTGAACCAGTCGATTACGGTATTATCAGGAGCGTATCCAAGGAAGTTGCATGAATCTCCTATGCCAAGCTTCTGGGCTTGATTTTCGCACCGCGAGCGCATATCCCCTTCGCCTATAAGTACAAATTGGGCATCTCTTTTTTTCAGGACTTTAGCCGCAGCTTCCACAAGCAGGTCAGGTCCTTTTTGATAGGACATTCTTCCCGTGAAAAGAACAACTGGGAGACAAGGATGAATGCCATAATGCCTTTTTACGTCTCCTGGATCTATTTGTCTTTTTATTTTACCCACATTTATACCGTTAGGAATTTCCCACAGCTTGTAATCGGGAATTTTGTAGATATGCTTAATTTCCTCCTTCAATATAGTCGAGGTCGTGATAATATCCGAAGATTCGTAGCCTCCAAGCCATTCCCTGTGCGAGATTTCCTTTGCCTCCCACCAGTCTCCATGACGATTTCCATTACGTCCCCATTCCGTACTATGGAATGTCAGCACAAAAGGTAATCCAAACTGGGCTTTTATCCTGCAAAGAACATTTACGGGGTGCCAATCATGGCCATGTAGAACATCAAATTCTCCTGCACTTTCTCTTACTTCAAGGAACCGGCAATACATACCATCACACATCCGGTCCATCTGTTCTATAATTCCCCCACTTTGATCGCAGGCAATCTTGTGATAATAGACCCCGTTTATTATCTCATCTTTGTTTTCACGGTCTCGTGTAAACATGTGGACCTCATTTCCCTCTGCCGCAAGAGCATCAGAGAGTTCAGATACATGAGGTGAAATACCTCCCACACGTATCGAATACAGACTTTCCCAAGTAAACATTCCTATTCGAATCTTTTTCATAAGCTCACTTATCCCTTTTTGTCAAAATGGGAGTTAAGGAGTAAAAAGAATGCAGGCTCCCCCTTGCCTTTCTAATAATTACATTTTTTAGTTTGCTGAATTCAGCTGTATTAATTAGGTAATCAGTTATATTAATTAGGTAATCAGCTATATTAATCAATTTTATTAATCCCAAGTTTACTGAACTTAGGTCATTGCAGTCTTTCCTAATACTATGCTCCTTAATCCTTCAATCGGCTATATAAAGTCAAAAAGGGCATAGTTTTGATTATATGATATAAAAATGGTTTTCACGTTAAGGATACAGATTTTATACTTCCCTAACTTTATTCCTTTTTAATGGTAGATAAACATATCTGTTAATATTTCATACAACTTTGTCTAAAAATTTAATAACTGTTCTCAGCTTTTCTTTTTGAGTTTATTTTACAGACTTCATTCTATACTCATAAAATCTCCCTCAAATAATAGGCTGCCCTTTCCGGAGAAACCGTATTGATATAAGTTCCTGTACCCAGTTCAAAACCTGCGTTAACGGAAATTCTCGGGAACAACCTGATGTTCAGGTGATATTCAGGAGCTTCGGAGAGCTGGTAAAACATATAGTTGAATGCTGGATTTCCGAGAACTCGTCCGTAACTTTTGAGAATATTTTTAAGGATATTCCCTAGAGCAAAAAGTAATTTATCACTGCAATCTCCAAGATAACTATAATGCTTTCTGGGAAGAATCCATACTTCAAATGGCCCCATTGAGGAATAAGGAGTAAAGGCTATCCATTCGTTATTCTCAAATATCAGACGGGGAGATGCCTTTTCCATATCAAAGATAACACATTATGGGCATATCTCTTTTTTACTGATAACCTCCAATTCCCTTGCCAGAAGAGGGGGGCAAAACGGAAGGGCAAGAAGCTGGCTATGAAGGTGGTTAATCGAAGCCCCTGCTTTTTTCCCAGAATTTTTGAACAGGGAAACATAGCGTATCTTTTTACGAGTGGTATAGCTGCATGTACGGTCTCTATAAACCTTCATAAGTCTTGAGATTTCAGAATCGGAAAAGTCATCGAGCCGTCTCCCATGCAAAGGCGATTCTACGATGATTTCATGAAAACCATATCCAGATTCGACTTCTTGACCATTTTCCTGCTTCTCCGGAGATTCCGGAGCTGGCGAAAAGACAGGATAAAGATTCGGAAAGCAGCGAAAATCCCAGTTGCGTACCCTTTTTTCAGGGTTATCGGAATAGATTTTCCCACTTTTATATACAGCAGTAGCAAGCGGAGTGTTTTCCTCGGCACCTCCGCAGAAAAGACAGGTTTCAGAGTCGTTTTTTCCATGATCTTTATCTGCGACTGCAAGGTCCGAAGGCCTTTTAGCTCTTTCTTCAGCAATTATACAGTACTCGGAAAGAAAGTAATGCTTTCTGATTTCTGACATTTTAGGAAAACCTCATTAGATCTTGTTTCCTTATTCAGAAGAATTAAATTATCCTCTTATTCACTGCCAGCATCATTTTTCTTCTTTACAGAATCGGGCCCCACTTATAAGTTCATAATATTGTTCAGTAGGAACTTCCCAGTCCATATCTTTTGCAAGGAGGAAGGCTTCCCTACAGAGCAATTTGTACTTTACCCTATCTTCTATAAAATTCCGTGTAAAATAGCTGACTGCCAAGGCATAATCAAGGACTGTTTCGTAGTAGGAAAGATTAATATTGTCTACTACTATCACTCCTCCAAGTACTTCTTTAAGAGACTCAATGGTCTTTATGGCGTCACTGAATCCACAGACCCGGCTTACCACGCTTGGGGTCCCTTCTTTTCCGGCTTCAAGCCCTGTGAGTAAGAAAGGATCGTAGCGCGATGGAAAAATGCCTGCACAACAACCTGCCATAAACTCCCCGACTTCCATGCCCAGCCCTCCATCGGAGCTTGAAAGGATCTGGGGATATAGAAGTGCTGCAACCGAGCGTTTTCCCCTCACCATTTTCGAAAAATCAAGTCCCTTTTCCTCGATCATCTGCTGAATTCTCAGCTCGCTTCCTACAAGCACTTCTTTTGGCAGGTTCACAGGAAATCCCAATGGGAGGTTCCTTTTGGGCCCTTCTGCCGTAACAAGGAAACAAATTACCCTGATTCCCTCCTGCAGATGTCCTTCGAGAATGCTGTTCTTTATTATATGCTCAAGATCAACAAGAGAATCCAGAAGGTCAGGATACCCTTTATTTTCCACTTCCAGACGGGAGATTGTAAAAATCGGGATTATTTTTTCAGGTTCTATCCTTTCCCCTCCATGATATTTGTACAGATTTTCGGAAAGGAATTTTCGTATTCGTTCAAGAGAACTTTCTTTCAGGTCCCAGTCTATTTTATCGGATTCTATAGTTATTCCATTTCGGATCACAATCCCGTTAATGCCGTAAAAGAGTTTGGCTTCCTGTCGAGTCGACTCCCCGACTGCAGTAACCGTATCGGCATATGAAGCAAGAGCCTCCAAAGCAGCCAGGTTTTCAGGTACGCCTGGAGGCCATGTTCTATCATTATTCCTTCTTTTCAGGATGGAATTATACCCTGCAGTCCTTCCGGGCAAAGTTGCATGCAGGGTTGCAACCGTATTTACAGGAATTCCGAGTTTCTTAAGCCTGGCTGGCGCATAAAACACCCCAAATTCGTGGCAGTGTAGAGATACACCGGGACAGGGAATGAAATCCTGAGTTGAAACTGCGCCGGAAGTTTCGGAATTTTCCGATGCTGTACTTATAAGGAGCCGAACAAGCTCAGAAATCGCATAGGAAAGGCAGAGGTAATGGGTATATTCAGGCCCGTTTGACATGTTCTCGTATCTCAGGGAATCAAGCCCGAGATGCTCATAGGCTTCAGCTTTTATCCTGCTTTCAAGGGTCATCTCTCTTCCCAGATATATTGAGCGGATTTTCCCAAAATCTGAGGTTTGAAACTGCAAATAGCCTATCTTCTTTTTTCCTACGAACTTGCTTCCTGTAAATACCTTGATACCTGATTTTTCAAGGGATTCAAGGCTTTTCTGGAGTTCCTCGCCAGGATTGAGGGAGTCAAACTCCCCCATATCCGTAATCCGGTTCAACCCCCTATTCCAGTCCGCACCCCTGTGCGCATAATAAGGGCCCACAACAAGGATCTCTTTGTCTTCTTTTGTATCGAGTTTACCAGAATCGAAAAGGGCGGCAAGAGTTTGTGCTTCTTCATGAATAACATTCCAGATTCCGCCCATTTTATTAGATTTAGGGCCTGCTTCCTCTCCGGCAATTATAACAAAATGTTTTCCCAAATCTTAATCCCCCAAGACCTTTTGCCGTTTCAGGTGTAATTTATATTTTTAATTCACCTGTGAATATTAAAATGTATCAATCAAAAGATAAATTTGTAAGGGATGAAGCATGCATGAAGAAACGATTGAAACTTGTAACTTCGGTCTGAGGGAAGAATTGGGAGATAGATAGAAGTTAAAGAGAAAAAGGAAAATTCCTTAGATCAAGGCCTGGTAGTAACCGTTCTTTTCCATGACTTCGACCGGCAGGGAAAAAAGTTCTGAGAGGTTTGCATCGGTCAGGATTTCTTTCTTTTCTCCGTCCATGAAGATTTTTCCATTTTTTATGAGGATTACACGGTTAATTTCGGGAATGATATCTTCAAGGGTGTGAGTAACGAGAATAATACTCTTTCCCGAGCCTGCAATTTTTCGGACACTTTCGCGGAAGCTGTGAAGGGCTTTGAGATCAAGGCTATTTGCAGGCTCATCTAAAATAAGGGCTTGTGGATCATGAACAAGGGCTCTCCCTATAAGTACCCTTCTGGCTTCTCCTGAGGAAAGTTCGGACATCAACCTGTCTGCAAGGTGGGAAATCTCAAGAAACTCAAGCACTTCCCATGCTATGGTTTCCATTTCAGGAGTAATTTTATGGTTATAATAAATTCCTATGCTGCTGAAAAACCCTGAAAGTACAACATCCAGAACACTTACTTGGCGGCAGTACGTCTGTTGAAGATCGCCGGAGACAATTCCCAGTAATTTCCTGAGCTCAAAAACATTCCAAGTCCCTTTGCCCATGATATTCAGAACAAGTCCATCTGCTGTTGCAAGAGGGTGATATTCCTTTGTAAATGTCTTGATGAGGGAAGATTTTCCCGAACCATTAGGTCCTATTATTGCAACATGCTCTCCCTGCTCAATAGACAGGGATATCGAATCAAGGATTTTTCTCCCGCTCCTGACAACGGTTACATTATTTAGTTCCAACAAGGAAGGAGAATCAGACTTCCCTAGATAATCCATGTTTTGAGTCATTTATATCATCTATCTGAAAATCTAGATAAAAATTTCACGAACGCTGTGAATTTAAGATTCTACTCATTTTTTCTATGAGCAAACTAGCCTATACTATTAATATTAAGTGTTTACAGCTAACTATTTCAAAAGGTAATAAAAAGGAAAATAAACCTGAATAAATCTATGAGTACAATACCTGACAAGCGTAACAAGTTCACTGATTATACTTACATCTTTTTAACACGTTTTTGTGCTCTGAATTATCCAAAGATTCTTTACAGGCCCTTTTTAAAAATTATTAACCTCTATTTTAGTTTCTTGTTTTTGTTTCTTGCGTTTATATAATCTTATAATATAGTTTTGCTTCTACTGAAAAACGGGGAAGTTCTGGGGGGTTCTTCGTTGGAAGCTTGCAATACTCGGGGTTCGTTCAGTTCCTACCTTTACGAGATACGTTTTATTATTCTGTTCTATGTAATAGGAGATTGGGCCTCTACTGTTTACGCCCTACCGAGTGGAACAGAATATAATCCGGTTCCTGCCATGATTCTGGAAAATTACGGGATTTATCATCTTCTACTTGTAAAAGTAGGGTTTATCTTCCTGCTTTTTTATGTAGCTCCTGTGATAAAAGCATCAAGAGAAAGATGGGCCTTTACAAAACATATCATAGAGTCCGTTGGTATTTTTGTAACCGTAAATAATCTTATGGTTATTTGGTATGGGAACAGCCTAGTACAGGCTATTGGGCTTGTCTGATCAGATCCAGGTATTCTGCATATTTATCCTTCTTTACAGGCTGATCTGAATTTTTCCAATCTGTATAACATTTTTTTCTTTCTGGCTTACCTAGTTTTCGCATACAAGAAACAGTCGTAATAATCTTCCCCAACACGATGGACTCTTTTCATAATTCCTTCTTTTTCGTACCTGCATTTCTGGGCCACTCGCTCGCTTGCAAGATTTCGTGTATCCATAAGAATAACAATCCTCTGTAAATCCAGTTTTTCAAATCCAAATTTTTCAAGCTGTCTTACAGCCTCAGTTGCAATCCCCTTTCCCTGATATTCCCTGTCAATAAAATACCCGATTTCTCCTATCCAGGGCCTATGCTGGTCAACCCTGATCCCACAGGCACCCACAAGTTTTCCGTAATAGAGAATGGAAAAATTGTGCTCAAAGTTAGCCTCTCTTTTAGCTTCATTCAGCTGCAGAAAATACCTTTCTTCTTCAAGAGTTTTTATAGGAAACTCAATGAACTCAAGGTTTGTGTGTGTAATTATGTCAAATAGACGCTCGGCATCAAAGAGTTCCTGAGGACGAATTTTTACTTTGGGCATAAACAGAAATTGAATTTCCCTCATGAAAAACTTTTTCAGAATCTGTTTTAATTTATCTTCTTTTTTATTTTCTCCGGAAGCTCAAAATAAAAATATGGTTAATATATAAATAAAAATAAATACACCTCTTATTAAATAGAAGAGTGTGGAACCTAATATTATACTCAGAATCAGAGAGGAACTGACCTTCAATGTAGATGAGAAAACGAAAGCCAGCTCTTCTCGTTTTTTTAAAGAAGAAGTCCGCTGCTATGGGGTAAAGACTGCAATTGTGGGAAGAATTGCGAAAAATTACTTTACTGAGATAAAGTTTGAAAGCAAAAAAGATATCTTTGCCCTATGCGAAGAACTCTTTCGGTCTGATTACTGCGAAGAAGCCTACATTGCAGCCGAGTGGGCCTACCAGGTAAGAAATGATTACTCTGAGGACGATTTCTTTACTTTTGAGCGTTGGGTTGAAAACTATATCAACAACTGGGCTAAATGTGACACTCTCTGCAATCATTCAGTGGGATCTTTTATAGAAAAATTTCCCAAGTATGTGGAAAATCTTAAAGCCTGGACCCAATCGGATAACAGGTGGGTAAGGCGGGCAGCCACAGTAACCCTGATCCTGCCTGCCCGAAAAGGCAATTTCCTTAACGAGGTTTTTGAAATCTCAGATCTCCTGCTCAAAGACAAGGATGACCTGGTCCAGAAAGGTTACGGCTGGATGCTCAAAGAAGCCAGCAAACTCCACAGGCAGGAAGTCTTCGAATATGTCATGAATAACAAAAAAGAAATGCCTAGAACCGCTCTCAGATATGCAATCGAGAAAATGCCAGAAGAGTTGAGAGCCAAAGCTATGGAAAAAAACTGGAAAAAACGAAGCTAAGTACGGGAAATTTTACAGAAGACCAAAAATGAAAAGATATTAAAAATAAGAGACGAAAAGTGAGAGGTAGAAGGGAGTAAGAAACTTTTCCGACACAGTACCCCCATACTGCATCTTTGCCCCTTACTCCCCGGGTGTTCCCCTTTATTCCTGTATCTTTTGCCTGCAATTCAATTCTGCAGGAGCTCTCATTCATACAATTTTGGTCTACGTTACAGTTAAAAGGATCTCTTCACAAGTATTTTGTTCTATTTACCCAGCTATGATACGAGTTTAACATTTAGAAACGTTTTAATAATAACGTTCTCTTCATCTTGATTTTTTAGAGATTACTTTAACTGCATAGGATTTTTAACACTTTCGTTATTAGTTTTTTGAGAAAAAATGTGAATGATTAAGGAGAAAAGTAAGAAAATAGGCTATTGAGAGTTTTATCCGATCAAGAAAGGCATTCCTTGATTGATCTGCCGAAATGATTTTTAAAGCCTCATTTTTAAAATCAAATTGATGCTATTCTTCCAGCATCCGTAATAATGTATCCGTTTTCTCCATCGGCTATATATCCCATTGATTTGAGTTCCCGAAGGTGGTTGTAAGTCATTCCTTTAGAAATTTCGGCAGTCGCCGCAATCTGGGTAACCGAAGAAACTCCTTTCTGGACCTCTTCAAGTATTAATTTCTTTGTTTCCGAGAGATTAAAACTCAACACAGGAAAATCAATCATGAAACTGTCTTCTTCGGTCACATATACAACTCTCTGCACCATATCGTTCCTTGCATAAGCTCCGAAAAGCGCTCCAAAAGCCTGCGGCTTCCGCCCACCGGACACATTTACAATTACCTGGTTGCCCCTGTCATGTTCCTGTTCAATCAGTTCAGCAACATCCTTTGCCACGCGCACTGTGTCATAAACAGATGTGTACTTTTTTTCAATCTCAAGCGCGTTTTTAAACGTTTTTTCGATCATTTCCTCAGACTGCATCTTCTTTTCAGGCGCCCCTTCCTCTGACAGCAGTATAATTTTTGAAGGGGAAAGCCTAGTCACGCAGATGATGACAGGCTCAAGGGAATAGATTGTGGAGATAAGTGTAAGCTTTGACATTAGATGCTTAGTATTGCGGGGTTGGGTTAAATGTTTTCCGATATAGGCTTCTATTGATAATTAACATTATACACATATTTTTATAATTAATTTTTAGAAATGTATATATAAGATGTTAATTATGAACCTTAATAGTTAACAGATCATGGGAAAAACTTCAAAGATGCATAATTATGATAACTTAAACATCAGATTTATTATACTATTTTAAGAGGGTGTAATTTCTGTGATCGAAGCGATGAAAGGAATTGGCGAGTATATCGTAACTGGAAACTTAACCCCAGACATTTTCCTTGAGAAAATATGTCAGCCCCTTGTGGAGATAAAGCCAAATAAAGAAAACTCTGAGAGATCCCAGAAACAGCTAATAGTATTCTTGAATTTCAACACAAATAAAAATGTTATAGAATTTGATTTTGAATCTATAAATGCTGAGGGAAAAGACTCAAAGACAGAATTTTTATGGATTGGAGATTCAATTCGACACAAATTGTATTGTCCCGTAACTACAAGAAAACTAGACAGACTGCTAACAACTACAATTTCTGAACTTATTGAGGCTTCAAATGAAGAAATTCCGCCTTTAAAAACAGTTTTACATGATTTCTTCAATAAAATAGAGTTTAAAGCTGGTAGTAAAAATGAAATTCTTTATTTTATAAGACCTGATAAGTTTGAATTCTCTGAAGATATTAATCAAGAATTGAAAAATATTTCAGATAGATTACTTGTTTCTACAAACGAGCAGGAAATTAAAAAACAGCATGAAGCTTTGATAAAAAGCATACAAAACTCAATTTTAAATTCACTGAATTTAACAAGTATGGATATCTCTCTTTTTACACTGAAGGTAGATGGTCAATTAATATGCCAAACACCCCAGTACAAGAAAATGATTTATGATGAAAAAATTGGAGTACTTTTTGGTATATCTAGTAAATATCAGCAAAGAAAAGCTATTTGTTCTATCTGCAGTTGCTCTGGGCTGATAACGACTAGTGACTCAACAAATTTTAAATTCAAGCTTTATATGCGTGATAAAGTTAGCTTTTCATCCAATTTTGATGGAAAGTTTACAAAGAATTACAATATTTGTAAAGACTGTTATCAGCATTTACTCATTGCAGAAAATTTTATTGCTACAAATCTTCGGTCTAAAATTGGAGGATTAGATTACTATATAATTCCTCATATTATAATTCAAACAGAAGATTTTGATTTTGAAGAACTTTCTAAAAATCTTATATTAAAAACAAATTCTATCGCAAATTTGACTAAGTTTGAAAAAAATTTAATCAAAGAAATTAGTAATGATTCAAGTTTTGTAATTAATTATCTTTTTTATTATAGTCCTTCTGGGAGTAACGAGTTTAAGGCCTTGAAATTAATCAAGGACGTGCCACCAAGCAGATTGAGTTTCATACAACGCTGTGAAGAAGAAATTATGAGTTTGGTTAATAATAAATTTGAAGGTAATTCTCAGCTAATAATTGATTTAAATAAGCTATGGAGTTGCATACCTTCTAAAGAAGTGAGAAATAATCAAAAAAAAGTAGAGAAATACATTGGGACTTCAAGATATTTAGAAGTAGTAGATTCTATTTTTTCAGGCAACATAATTAATGTTCAATTCCTTATTTCACAGTTTAACGAAGCTATTCGGATACTAAAATACGAAAGAGATGGATATAATATTAAAATTTCTGACAATTTTGCTTTAAAAATGCTTCAATTAAACTTATTATTGTTATTTTTTAAGAGATTAAATCTAATAGAGGGTCTGAAAATGTCTAGCACATCTAAAATAGACATCAATATAATTCAAGATATGATTCCAGAACAAATACTGGATTATTGGGACAATCTTGAAATTTATGAGGATAACCAAAGGAAAGCTCTGTTCTTGTTAGGATATATGATTGGCGAGGTTGGAATTTCACAGTCTTCTAAGGAAATTAAAAACAAACCAATTTTGGACAAAATAAATTTCCAAGGTATGAGCATTGAAAAGTTAATACGATTAGCAAATGAAATCCCAGAGAAACTAAGACAGTACGGAAAATTGAGCTATAATGAGAACATAAATACAGCCTTCAGAATTCTTTTTGAAAGCAATATTGAAAAGTGGAAATTATCTAATCAAGAAAACGTCTTCTACGTTCTATCAGGATACTCATATTCGAATTATGTTTCATGGATAAGATATAAAAAAAGCACTGAAGACCTGCTCCTGACAAAATCTGAAATTATTGATAAACTGAAACATGGTCAAGTGAATACTGAAATCTATGGAAAATTATTAACTGAAGCAAAAAATTTGATTTACGGTGAAAGAAAAGATTTTAGAAAAGCGAGAGAACTTTTAACGCAAATTTCTATCGATGATAAGAAGGTTGAACCATGAGCAAAGCTGAGAATATAAATGAAGTTATTAAAAATAATAGTGAAATTTTATTCATTTATGATGCAAAAATGTGTAATCCTAATGGAGATCCTGATGATGAGAACAAACCCCGAATGGATTATGAACGAGGAGTCAATTTAGTTTCAGATTTAAGATTTAAAAAATATATGAGAGATTATCTGGCTGACTTTAAAAATTATGAAATATTCGTTTCAAAAGTTCAAGGCGAAACTGTTGATGCAACAAATCGTCTAAAAAAATTAATTGAAAAATTTAAAGATGAAATTAATAATAGTAATGACTTAAAGGATCTCATTAAATCTGATAAAGCCGAAGAAAAAAACCTTTCAAAGCATTTGCAATGGCTCTTATCAAAACTTATTGATGTAAGATTCTTCGGTGCAACAATGCCTATAAAAAACGAAGGTGGAAAAGGAGCTTCAATCACTTTTACCGGCCCTATTCAATTTAATTGGGGTTATTCGCTGAACAAAGTTGTTGGTCCTATGGAATCTAGTGCTATTACTTCTACTTTTGCGGGAGCTAAAGAGGACTATAGCACAATGGGAAAGGATTACAGAGTAAATTACTCATTGATAGCTTTTCATGGAATAATTAGCGCAAATAGAGCAAAATCTACATACCTCACAAGTTCAGATATTAACATTTTTGATGATGCGATCGTAAAATCAATCCCTTTGGAAGCTACAACGAGAAGTAAGACAGGACAAAGCCCACTCCTTTACATTCGAGTGCAGTATAATAACTGTGAATATTTCATGGGGGATCTAAGGAAATATCTAAAGATAGTGGATGAGCAAAATAATGAGTTGTCATTTGATGATACTGCTAAGTTTAGATCTCCTAAAGATTACAAATTAGATGTGAGTGAACTTTGCGCGAAATTAAAAAGCAGTGACAACATGATACAAAATATATATTTCTGGAAAAATTCGGATCTTAACGTGGTTGGATGGGAACCAACCAGTAATAAGAAAATCGTTGAACTGTGAGAATGAAACAGGATGGCACAGAAATGGTATTTAATAAAATCTCTCCACAGAAGGTCTTGATATTCGACATAATGGGTCCGATGGCCCATTTTAGAAAATACTACACCAATTCCTCTTCTTTAAGTTATTTAGTGCCTCCCAGAACGGTTATAATTGGACTAATTGCCGGAATATTAGGTTTTCCAAGTGAAAAACATACTGAGTCAAAAAATGACGTTTACTATGAAAAATTAAATTATGATAACTGTTTTGTAGCAGTCTCAAATAAAACAAAAACTAGGAAAATAATGCAGACTGTTAATTATCTCAAAATCACAAGAATAAATCATGTAAATGGAAGTGGTGGTGGTACACAAATTCCTCTAGAAATATTATTGTCAGAAGGTAGTCAAGAAGTGGTATATAGAGTTTATTTCTCTCATAGAAATGAAAGTATTTATAATGCTTTGAAAAACCGCTTAAAAGACCATATGTTTGTGTACCCACCTTATTTGGGATTGACTGAATTTCTGGCATCAATAGATTATATTGGAGAGGGGAGTATTGAAAAGAATTTAAATGAAAAACTTGAAATTTCTAGTGTCTGTAAAATAAAGGAAATAGAGCTTGATTTTAGTGATAGAAAACTTCAATATGTTACTGAGAAAATGCCAACTGATTTTTTGAATGATAGAACCCCTTTAGAGCCTGCGGAATATGTCTCAGAAATTAACGGTGGTTGCATTAAAATTAAGAGGGCTATAAACTCTTTTTGCTATTCTGTAAGGTATCTTGATAGTGATGTCTTAAAAACAGATAACATCATATTTATGTGAACGGAAGAGATAAAATGGAATTTTATTCCCATTGGGACCCTGAAACATCCAAGGGGACAAAATTAGTGGATCATCTCAGGGTGGTCGCAGAGTCAAGTAAAGAAATAATATTGTCTAAAGATCTCAATGGACTAGATAAATATATTCTTGGAGATGTCGCTTATCTTATTGGTCTTTCTCATGATTTTGGGAAATATACAATATACTTTCAAAAAAAGTTAAAGGGCTTTCGAGATAAAAAAGATCCACTTGCGAATCATGGACTAATTTCTTCATTTTTTTCGTTTTATCTCATACGACAGTATTTAGAGAAAAATTGTCTAGATAACATTAAACCGTTTAAATACCTCCCATTAATAGCGTTTTTTTCTGTAAAGCATCATCATGGAGATTTAAAAAACGTCGACGATGACCTTGACTCCTCAAATCTCCTTAATTCTGGATTTAATAACATCAGTAAACAATTAGAAAATATTAATATCAACAATTCTCAGATTAAAAGTGAGTATTCCTCACTGCTGTATGCTTATAATATAGATATAAACAAATTATTTGATAATCTGGTTCCTTATGAGAAAAAAGTTCATTACTCTACTGAAATTGAAGATTTAATCACAGATTTAGATCCGCAACTAAATTTTAAGAATAAAAGTGATATAGAACTAATATATTATTTTCTAGTTTTGTTACTATACTCATCATTAATCGATTCCGACAAAAGACATGCTGGAAATGTCAGAGAAATTGAAAGAAGAATCATTAATGAAAATCTTGTAGAGAGTCATTTTCTTGGTGAGTCTTTTGAAGAAAATAACACGAGTAATATAAACAATATTAGAAATGAAATAAGGAAGTCGGTTGTAACAAATATTACTAACCCCAAAAATATAAATAAAAAGATCTTTACTATCACGGCTCCAACCGGAACTGGAAAGACTTTAACATCTCTTTCTGGTGCTTTGAAGTTGAGAAAATTAATAAAGAAACATCTTGATCTGCAAAGTGAACCCCGTATTATTTATTCACTACCTTTTACTAGCATTATAGATCAAAATTACAATGTATTTGATAAAGTATTAAACCAAATTGATGATTTCAAAATTAACCAAAGTCGGTATCTTTTGAAACATCACCATCTTTCCGAGATTTATTATAAAACTGAAGATCTCGATCGTGAAAGCGATATTGATGAAAGTCTGGCGTTAATAGAATCTTGGGAATCAGAAGTAGTGGTGACAACTTTTATCCAGTTATTCTATAGTTTAATTGGTTTCAAAAATAAAAGTTTAAAGAAGTTTCATAGCATTGTAAACTCGATTATTATTTTGGATGAAGCTCAAAATATACCTATAGAGTATTGGAATTTAGTTAGAACGGTTCTCATTGGAATGACTGAATATTTCAACTGCAGAATCATTCTTATGACTGCTACGAAACCTCTTATTTTCAGAGAAGGAGAATATACGGAACTTGTCGATAACTACCGGATATATTTCGAATCACCAGAACTAAATCGTGTAGTTTTAAATATAGATACTGAAAAAAAAGAGCTTGCTGAGTTCTGCGATCAATTGAATAATTGGTCTAAAAGATCATATCTTTTTGTTTTTAATACAATTGGTTCGTCATTAGACTTCTACTCATTATTAAAATCCAAAATTAAGCAGATGGGTTTGCAATTTAAGATATGTTATCTATCAACTAATGTCCTTCCGAAAGAAAGAAGGACACGAATCAAAAATATAAAAAATTTATTAGGTAATAAAAATTTATTAGATAACGGCGAAAAAATTATTGTTATTTCGACTCAGCTTATTGAGGCTGGAGTAGATATTGATTGTGAGTGTGTTTATAGAGATATTGGTCCATTAGATTCAATTATACAGGTTGCTGGAAGATGCAATAGGAATAAGTTATCTAATAAAGCGGAAATGCACTTGGTGCATTTAATCGATGAAAAAGGTAATTCGTTTGCTAAAATATATGATCCAGTGTTATTAGATATTGTTAAAAATATTTTTAGAGACAAGGAGATAATTCCCGAAAGTGAATTTTTACAATTAATAGATGATTATTTCCAACAGGCAAAAAGGAAATCTGCAAGCGAAACAAAGCTTATAGATTCTTTATATAAATTATATTTTTATGATAAAACTCCTGATACGAATAAAAAAATTCCAATTTCTAACTTTAAACTGATTGAAGAAGATTTTTTCAAAATAGATATTTTTGTAGAGATCGATGAAGATGCCTCCAGAGTTAGAGAAAAATTTTGTGAAATAAAAAGTATTAAAGATCCTCTCAAGAGAAAAAAAGAGTTTTTGAAAATTAAGAACCAATTCTATGATTATGTAATTAGTGTATCTAAGGATCATGCTATTGGATTCAAAGAAGGAGAACTAGGTATCGTCAATAGCTATGAAATAGAATTATATTATGACAAAATAACTGGATTTAAAAGGAACAATAACGGTGGGGGGAATTTAATTTGTTAAATAATGAGATGATACTAAAAACTTTCACCTTGACTCTCAAATCTTCCCAACCAATATATGGTTCCTCAGTTCAACTTAGAGGTTTTTTTGCAACTAAATTCAATGAATATGCTCTCCTTCATCAGCATAACACTGACAAATTCATTTATAATTATCCTCTAGTTCAGTACAAAATGATTAATAAAAAGCCAACGGTCATCGGGATCAATGAAGGAGCAGATGTTTTAATAAATATTTACGATAAGTATGACGAAATAAGGCTTAAAGATAATGTTTATGAAATTGTCGAAAGGGAAATTTCATACAAAAATGAAGTGTTCGGCATTTCAGACAAATTTCACACCTACAACTTTGAAACTCCTTGGTTTGCCCTTAATCAGGAAAACTTCACTGACAAATACAAAAGGATAGATTCTAATGAACAAAAAGAACTGCTTCGGAAAACTTTGGTAGGAAATATTCTTTCAATGTCCAAGTCTCTTGGATATACTGTTCCCAGCCAGATAAAATGTGAACCAAACCTTCAGCCTGGAATAGGAAGCATGAAAGGAGTAAAAATTGCTACGTTCAAAGGAGAGTTTATGGTAAACTTCCTTATCCCAGACTATTTCGGCTTGGGAAAATCCGTATCTCGCGGTTTTGGGACGGTGAAAAGATGCAGCTTGTAATCAATACTCACGGTTCATTTTTAAAAAAGCAGAACAACTGTTTCCTTGTTAAAAACGATGACAAGGTTTTCGAAGTCTCTGAAAAGAAAGTTGAAAGCATTTTAATTACAACATCTGCAACCATAACAACCGATGCGATCAAATTTGCAGTAGAAAACAATATCGACATCATTTTTCTGGATAACTTCGGGGACCCTTACGGCAGAGTCTGGCACTCAAAACTTGGAAGCACAACTTACATAAGAAGAAGGCAGCTTGAAATTTCGGAAGAGCCCGAAGGGTTCAGGCTTGCAAAAGGCTGGATTGAACAGAAGATTGACAGCCAGATTCTTTTTTTGAAAGACCTCAAAAAGAACAGGCCTGACCAGAAGGACGAGCTTGATGATTATATTTCCGGAATGGAAGACATGAAAGCCCAGCTTGAAGCCCTTGAGGGAAAACTTGATGAGATGCGGGGAAAAATAATGGGCCTTGAAGGAATGGCTTCCAGGCACTATTTTGAGGCTTTGAGTTTTCTTTTGCCTGACAGGTGGAAATTCAATGGCAGAAGCCGAAATCCTGCAAAGGATGAGTTCAATTGCCTTTTAAATTATGGATATGGGGTTTTGTATTCAAAGGTGGAAAAAGCGTGCATTATAGCAGGGCTTGACCCTTATGTTGGTTTTAACCATACAGATGACTATAACAAGAAATCTTTTGTGTTTGACCTGATAGAAATGTACCGCATCCACATTGACAGGACAGTTTTCAACCTATTTTCGAAAAAGCAGATTTCAGACAGCTTTTTTGATGAAATCCCTAATGGAATGACTCTCAATAAGGAGGGGAAAGCCGTCCTCATCCAGGCTGTCAATGAGACTTTTGATAAAGAAATAAGCTACAAGGGAAGGAACATAAAAATTGGAAACACAATCCAGTTCGATTGCCACAGGATTGCAAACAGCCTGATCGGGAAATAAAATTTTTAACGCGATAAGTTTGTGAAATGATAACATAATAATTTGATAGAGTAATAATTCGATAAAAGTAAAAATGAGGGGACTGGGTTTGCTTGTCTGGGTAATATATGACATTACGGATAACAGGGCTCGCCAAAAAGTAAGTGACCGTTGTAAAAGCTATGGGCTTTACAGGGTTCAGAAAAGTGTATTTTTAGGAGACCTGAACACAAATGACAGAGACTCTCTGGGCCTTGAGTGCGAAGAACTAATTGACGCCGAACATGATTCTGTATATATTTTCCCGATGGACGAGCAGTCATTCAAGAAAGTCCAGCTGCTTGGTCAGGCTTTTGATAAGGAGCTTGTCAGTGATGAAGTGATTACCAAATTCTTCTGAGTTTTGAGGTATTTATGACGAATTCTGAATGTACGGTAAGTAATCAGCGGGCTGAAATAGGCTGTGAAGAAATAGCTCTTGAAAATGACCCCGATGGTGAAGAAAGGACATATATTGAGCCTGATTCTGATAAAGATTCCGGGTCAATAATTAGAATTTCGGATGTGCTTGAATACCTTTTTTGCCCCCGCTTTATCTACTATATGTACTGTCTCGATATTCCCCAGCATGAAGAGAAAAGGTTCAAGGTTATCAAAGGCCGCGAGGTCCATGAAACAAGGAAACTAACCAACAGGGATTACGTGAGGAAAAAACTTAACTGCATGAGGAAAGAAAGTGACGTCTTCATTGCTTCAAAACAACACCATATAAAGGGAATAGTTGACGAGGTGCTTTTTCTTGAAGATGGGACTGCTGCTCCTCTTGAATACAAATTTGCCGAGTATAAAGACAAGATTTTTAAAACCTATAAGTTTCAGCTGGTTTTGCAGGCTCTTTTGATCCGGGAAAATTACAATATTGAAGTAAACCGTGCTTACATCTGTTTCACCCGCAGCAACAGCCTGGTCAAAGAAATGGAGATTACTACTTCTGATTTCAAAAAGGCTGAGAAAATTATCGAAGAAATACTCGATATCGTTCAAAAAGGCTTATATCCCAAGACTTCCAGATCTTCTAGAAAATGCGTAGATTGCTGTTATCGGAATATCTGCGCATGAGAAGTTTTTCTTGTATTTATAAAGGGTTTGATAATTTTCCAGCAAGAATTTTAGTCCCAAAAAAGGGCTCATTTCAGGCCTTTTCTGGCCAAATAGCGGAAAATTTTGCCCTATTCGTGAGCAAGATCCATTAAAACAAGGATTGAAACTTATATCATATACAAACTGTCTAGTTCCGATAGCTTGCGTTATTCGTGAGCAAGATCCATTAAAACAAGGATTGAAACACTTAATTCCTTTGAGTTCTGCGTATCTCATTATTATTCGTGAGCAAGATCCATTAAAACAAGGATTGAAACCAATCCCGTAACTCTCAACCCCCGAAATATAACATTATTCGTGAGCAAGATCCATTAAAACAAGGATTGAAACACATCAGATATGGAAATTATAGCAATTTTGACGGATTCGTGAGCAAGATCCATTAAAACAAGGATTGAAACATTCGTGGACGGCGGGGGGTAAACCGATATGTATTAATTCGTGAGCAAGATCCATTAAAACAAGGATTGAAACAAACATATATGAAAAAATTAAAAATATCTTAATAAATTCGTGAGCAAGATCCATTAAAACAAGGATTGAAACTACGCTTGATAGATCCCTTGATTCAAAAGAGGATAATTCGTGAGCAAGATCCATTAAAACAAGGATTGAAACCAAACCGTTTCCGTTTTTTGAGATCTCATTCTGAAAATTCGTGAGCAAGATCCATTAAAACAAGGATTGAAACAGAGCTTCACAAGCAACGTCCCTAGCTCCCTGAACAAGAATTCGTGAGCAAGATCCATTAAAACAAGGATTGAAACTGACATTCGCGTCCGTTTCCGAGGCGCAGCGTATGAGAATTCGTGAGCAAGATCCATTAAAACAAGGATTGAAACAGGGTAGACTTCAGGTTAGAAAGGAAAGTCTTAGCGGATTCGTGAGCAAGATCCATTAAAACAAGGATTGAAACTTTTTCATAATTCCTTTGAGAATCTGCCCATACACAATTCGTGAGCAAGATCCATTAAAACAAGGATTGAAACATAGGATTTAAGGGGAACTCTGGAAGCGGGACAAATTCGTGAGCAAGATCCATTAAAACAAGGATTGAAACCGGATATCTTAAAAGCATAATCAGCATATTGATATATTCGTGAGCAAGATCCATTAAAACAAGGATTGAAACCCTTAAAAACGGCTCCATGCATAATTCGGCATTGTATTCGTGAGCAAGATCCATTAAAACAAGGATTGAAACCAAGATCTTTATCAAGCCCTTCCTCAAGTGGTTGAATTCGTGAGCAAGATCCATTAAAACAAGGATTGAAACCTAATTGGAGGCTCTAAAAGGTATTTCGGCTTGCTTATTCGTGAGCAAGATCCATTAAAACAAGGATTGAAACAATGTGTCTCATCAGCATAAGAATAGTGGCACTTCGAAAAATTCGTGAGCAAGATCCATTAAAACAAGGATTGAAACATTACAGTTTTAAAGGATAATATGCCTTTGTTCTATTCGTGAGCAAGATCCATTAAAACAAGGATTGAAACCCCAGACTCCCCATATGGTGATATAAATCCAGCAAATTCGTGAGCAAGATCCATTAAAACAAGGATTGAAACTATACACAAGCAACAAACTATATATATACTCTAGTGATTCGTGAGCAAGATCCATTAAAACAAGGATTGAAACTGTTTTTGTTCCCACGCCTTTTTGCATTCAGAGATTCGTGAGCAAGATCCATTAAAACAAGGATTGAAACCTTTTTTAACCCCGTTCTTGGCTTCTTCAAGAGTCATTCGTGAGCAAGATCCATTAAAACAAGGATTGAAACATTATACCAATGTTCTATATAGAAATTAAAAAGAGATTCGTGAGCAAGATCCATTAAAACAAGGATTGAAACCTCGTACGGCGCTGCATTTTCATACGGAAAAGCTATTCGTGAGCAAGATCCATTAAAACAAGGATTGAAACTCGTATGGCCCAGGATTATCATAAGAACATGAGAAAATTCGTGAGCAAGATCCATTAAAACAAGGATTGAAACTATGTTGATTCGTGTTTCAAAGATACTGAATGGGTATTTATTCGTGAGCAAGATCCATTAAAACAAGGATTGAAACTAAGGGCAGAGTCCTCAACCTTGGCTGCTTGATATGCATTCGTGAGCAAGATCCATTAAAACAAGGATTGAAACCTACTATGATACTGGAAAAATGAATGAAGATTCAGATTCGTGAGCAAGATCCATTAAAACAAGGATTGAAACTTGGGATTATAATCGTTCCCAACTACATAATTCGCATTCGTGAGCAAGATCCATTAAAACAAGGATTGAAACTCCAAAAGTGGTTGATCGGAAGTCCTGGGATGATATATTCGTGAGCAAGATCCATTAAAACAAGGATTGAAACTACTCTTTAACCAACCCTTCAAATGCTGGACTTATAAAATTCGTGAGCAAGATCCATTAAAACAAGGATTGAAACATAGTGTCCTGGCCGAAAATGAGATAAAACCGTATGAGATTCGTGAGCAAGATCCATTAAAACAAGGATTGAAACATTCTGTTTGTCCTTCTGGGCTTTGCATGTCTATATTCGTGAGCAAGATCCATTAAAACAAGGATTGAAACTTTTTTCCAAGAGTTGAAGAATTTAGGGGGACTAATTCGTGAGCAAGATCCATTAAAACAAGGATTGAAACAACTAGTATTTGGGAATACTTCATGATATGATTCTATTCGTGAGCAAGATCCATTAAAACAAGGATTGAAACAGGAGGAGTCATTATATCTCGATCTGCAAAAATATATATTCGTGAGCAAGATCCATTAAAACAAGGATTGAAACCATCATGGATGCATAGTCCTTCTGCTCCCTTTGTGTATATTCGTGAGCAAGATCCATTAAAACAAGGATTGAAACTTCAGTTCTCCGACCCCGAGGTCCAGGCCCTCTACATTCGTGAGCAAGATCCATTAAAACAAGGATTGAAACGTTCTATACTTCCGAATGTTGCCTCTACCGCGAATATTCGTGAGCAAGATCCATTAAAACAAGGATTGAAACTCCGATACCGGGAGCGATAGGTAATGACTCTATATTCGTGAGCAAGATCCATTAAAACAAGGATTGAAACATTAATGAATTAACAAGACAAAACAGGAATAAAATATTCGTGATCAAGATCCATTAAAACAAGGATTGAAACATATTGGTTCGTCTGCTGTAGAAACGGGGGTTAGCCCCTTATAATCATTCGTGAGCAAGATCCATTAAAACAAGGATTGAAACTTGCTGTGTTTGCGAGGATTCCGTTTCCTGCAACATTCGTGAGCAAGATCCATTAAAACAAGGATTGAAACCGCCCATGAAGAGCATTAGGGCGGTTATTGCTGTGTATTCGTGAGCAAGATCCATTAAAACAAGGATTGAAACATTTTGCAGAAGTAGACGGTTCTGGCTCCACATGGGAAATTCGTGAGCAAGATCCATTAAAACAAGGATTGAAACCAAACCATAAAGGAATGGACTATAAAACCTGAGTACATATTCGTGAGCAAGATCCATTAAAACAAGGATTGAAACTTGGGGATAGCTCCCCTAACTCCCCTAGCTGGTAGTGATTCGTGAGCAAGATCCATTAAAACAAGGATTGAAACATCAGTTCTGCGTCGGGATTTCGAATATTATGTACTATTCGTGAGCAAGATCCATTAAAACAAGGATTGAAACAGATTTGCCTACAAAAATACAAAATTGAAATATTAATTCGTGAGCAAGATCCATTAAAACAAGGATTGAAACAGTTCTCAACCGCGCCTTTCTGCTCCGCTTCCTGCTATTCGTGAGCAAGATCCATTAAAACAAGGATTGAAACGTCCTTCAATAGCCCAATTCAGTACGCCAGGTAATTATTCGTGAGCAAGATCCATTAAAACAAGGATTGAAACAACGTTTCGTCAAACAATCCGCGAAAAAAATTACTTATTCGTGAGCAAGATCCATTAAAACAAGGATTGAAACCTCTATATGAAACAATATTGAGTATGTTCAAAGGATTCGTGAGCAAGATCCATTAAAACAAGGATTGAAACTTATCAACGCTACAAAAATAGGAAAATCCATTACGTTTATTCGTGAGCAAGATCCATTAAAACAAGGATTGAAACAAGATTTCATATGCCTTCTGTTCATGTCCTGCAGCAATTCGTGAGCAAGATCCATTAAAACAAGGATTGAAACCTAATATATTGAAAGGATTATCGGGTGGTGCAAGTATTCGTGAGCAAGATCCATTAAAACAAGGATTGAAACCAATCGTACGGAATGGTGATATAATGGCTGAAATCATTCGTGAGCAAGATCCATTAAAACAAGGATTGAAACCAAATAAAGATGGAATTTCAAAAGATCCTCTGTTATTCGTGAGCAAGATCCA
>NZ_DAGK01000013.1:25900-26270 GCF_002495725.1 Methanosarcina sp. UBA411 | reverse complement strand
AGATCCATTAAAACAAGGATTGAAACCTTCTTCCTGAGTCTGAGATCCCTCGCTTTCCAAATTCGTGAGCAAGATCCACTAAAACAAGGATTGAAACAGGAGTTGAGAGCGCATAACGAGACCCTGCAGAAGGAATTCGTGAGCAAGATCCATTAAAACAAGGATTGAAACTTTTCATAATAGCCATCATTTGAAAAATTTGAAATGATTCGTGAGCAAGATCCATTAAAACAAGGATTGAAACTTTCCAACATTCGCAAGATCCAACGGCAAAACAACATATTCGTGAGCAAGATCCATTAAAACAAGGATTGAAACAGGCTCCCGCCCGAAGCATACAGTTCAAAAAAGAATTCGTGAGCAAGATCCA
>NZ_DAGK01000013.1:22608-25736 GCF_002495725.1 Methanosarcina sp. UBA411 | reverse complement strand
TTCGTGAGCAAGATCCATTAAAACAAGGATTGAAACCTTCTTCCTGAGTCTGAGATCCCTCGCTTTCCAAATTCGTGAGCAAGATCCATTAAAACAAGGATTGAAACTACAAGGTTTAGCGATCCCACTCGGAGTAAAAAAATTCGTGAGCAAGATCCACTAAAACAAGGATTGAAACAGGGATAGTTTTCGGGCTATCCAACAAAATTCTTATTCGTGAGCAAGACCCATTGAACCACGGCGCTTCCCATTACAACCTCGAACTCGATATCAACTTCCGGACACTAAAGTGTATATCATTTCTCTAGCCGCTAGCCGTTTAGCCCTTTGCTTTTTTCCTGCCTGTCCGAGGCTAGTCGAGGAGCCAAAGGTGCAGGTACAGGTAAAGATAGGTTTGCAGGTAGGCCCTTCCGCCTTAAATGAATAAGCTGGCAAGGGAAGTTTCTTTGCCTGACAATACTCCTGCAAGGCAAAAATCGGATCTTTTGATGTGTTAATCGTCACTTCTTCATTACTGGCCGACGAATCTATTATCATGATCTCCAAGTCCGGAGCTGGTAAGCCCAGAACAGCCGCGAGCAGGCCTACGGATGCCCGCTGAGTGGCGCCTTTCTTTGTCAAGTCCTCGTATACAGCAGACTGGTACTCTCTATTACTTATTCTGATGGCGCTCTGGGCAGTGAACACCGGTAAATTGCCACGGATATTTTTGGTTACTTCGTATACGGGCATCTGCCAGCCCAGTATATGTTGCGCGATGTCGAAGATCGAGACTGCCTTGTGAGGCGCAGTTGCAATTTCCTCCAGCAATGCTCTTCTAAGTTCAGTCCATCTTTCGCCATCAGGGGCTTGCAATAGTACTAGCTCTGCACAGATGATCGGCAGCTTGCCAAGGCGTTTCCGGAAAGCATCGCAGTAGGCCTCGGGGCAGTCCTCCCCTCCACGAATAAGGAGTTTGGTGATGCGCTCGAAGTCTGTATCGCTTGCATCCTCTATCCGATTCCTCAGGATGGCCGACTCAGCTTTTCTATACGCCTTTTCCTTCATGTACTCGCTTTTAGCTCTGTCGTTTTCAAGGTGCATCAGATTGATATGCGATGCAATTGCCTGAATCTCCTCTTTAGAACGGGGCAAGGGTTCGTTCTGGATATACGCCCGGATCTGTTGGTGATTCACAAGATCAGCATACCTTCGGATGGGCGAGGTGAAGTGGGTATATGCACCGAGGTTCAGTCCAAAATGGCCCAAGATGACGGGGCCATATTCCGCTCTGTTGAGCATCATGTACGTAGTATGCCTGACAGTAGCTATGTTTACCTCGGGGATGACAGTGATGCTTTCGAGCAACTTCATTAAATCTCCCCGCTCAGGAGTAGCGCTCCGGGCTGTATGGTTACGGAAAAGGATAGGAACGTTATTTTTGACTGCGTACTCAGCTACGGCCATATTAGCGAGAATCATCAGCTCCTGGATGATGATGTAGCCGATGGTATCCTCCCTGCATCTCAGTTGCCTCAGAGATCCTTCTTCGTTTGTCACCAACCCCCGCCCCAAATCGTAGAAGGCCAGCGCACCACGGTTGCGGCGCTGCGTTAAAAGGTCATTCGCGAGCTGGCTTGCGAGCTTGATGAGAGCGTGCTGCGTGTGCTCCCTATCAGAGAGAATGTGGGGGATGTCAGAGAAGGCTAGCCGGGCTTCGCTGATCATAACAGTCCGCAAAAGCCTTGTTTCGAGGATTGACAAGTTCATGCCGAGGACGATATCCACGGCGAGGACATACTTCGACTCTTCCGGCCACAGGGAAAGCTTCTCGTCTGCAAGCCGCCGGGGTAACATCGGGCTGTTACCATTTGCATAATACCTGGTCTCGATCCGATACATTGCAAGTCGATCAAGCTCTGAATGCTTGGAAATTACTTTTGCGACATCTGCGATCGTAACTACGACGTGCCAGCCACCATTTTCCGTGATTTCCACCCAGATTGCATCATCCATATCTCGGGTTGTCACGTCATCGATCGTAATGCCTCTGAGCATATCTGGCATAATATCACTTAGTGCAAAAATTTGGTGTGCTTTCCTTATATGTATATTGGTCAGTAAAATGGGGTAAGAGATGCCCGTCTTTATAAATCATTGTTCCTGCCGTGCCGCCGCGGTGAAAAAAGAAACGTTGTGCCATCCTGGTGAATCATTCCAATTCGAGAACAAGATCCACTAAAACAAGAATCGAAACTCAGCGATCGAAAAGGTATCCTTGCGGTAGGAGTATTCGTGAGAAAGATTTATTAAAAGTTTGATCACACAGTTTTGGATTTTTGATCAAACTTTTTTTCAAAATACAGGTACCCTGTCTCTTCTTTCTGGAAAGTGAAGCCATGCTTGAGGTACATATCTATTGCTTTCATGAGGGTTGAATCGGTTTTAAGAACAACGCCTGAGCAGTTTTTTTCAGCAAAATCCAGAGCAGCCCTGAAAAGCTTTTTCCCGTTGCCTTTGCTCCTGAAGGCTTTTTTAAGATAAATACGTCGGATTTCGCATAGGTTTCCGTCAAATTTTCGGACGCCTGCCGTGCCTACGACTTTACCGTTTGCGACTCCTACAAAAAATGCGCCTCCGCTTCCAAAATAATAACCATTTATATCCTTGAGGTCAGCATCTTTCAGTCTGTCATATTCAAAGCCGTGCTCCAGCAGCACTTCAAGTACAACGTCACGGACCTCTTCCTTTCTGGAATCGTCATATAGCTGGATTATCATCTATTTCACTCCGCAAACTGACAGTTTCCTTTTTTGCTTACCAGTTGGTTTTCATTCGCCTATTGGTTTTTATTCTCCTATTGGTTTTTGTTCATCTGTCGGTCTTCAAGCTTTTTATTAATGGTTCGGGACTGAAAGAGCTCTGGGAATTTAGGTATTTTTCCGGGGTTTTGAGGAAATCCAGCGAGACAATATAGAATATTTCCGTGCCAGTAATCAAGATATCTTCATCAATATCGAATGTGCATGAGTGATTGACTTCCAGGATCTTTTTTTCCGGGTTCCGGGTACCCAGGGAAATGAAAACTCCCGGAACTTTCTGCAGGTAACTTGCAAAATCCTCGGCGGCAAAGGTTTTTTCGATTTCAG
>NZ_DAGK01000013.1:17806-22475 GCF_002495725.1 Methanosarcina sp. UBA411 | reverse complement strand
GGTTTTTTCGATTTCAGGGTAGATTGTAAGTTCCGGGAAATTCTCCTGCAGATTTAGATGTACAGCATCTGTGAACACAGGGTCATTTACAAGGACAGGATAGCCATGCAGTATATCAAGCTCGTAGTCAGGAAAGCCTGAAAATTCTTCTCCTGGCTTTGCATATCTTTTTACTACCTCTTTCAAACACCCCTTTATCGTCCTGTCAATTATATCCGTGGTCTCCCTATCAAAAGTCCGGTAGCTTCCAAGAATCTCTACAGTATCAGGAATTCTATTGAACTGGGCTCCCCCTTGAATCCTTCCTACTCCAATGATATACTTATCCGGTTCAAGCTGCTTTTCCAGGGCAGGATAAAGGCTACTCATAAAATCCGTTGCCATTCGGACGGGATCAATGCAGCTTTCAGGCTTTGAGATATGACCTCCCTTTCCTATGAGGCTGATTTCGAACCTGTTTGTGCTTGCCATATAAGGCCCTGGACGGATGCCCACACTTCCTGATTCATGGTTGGTAAAAATGTGCATGCCCATAACCGCATCTACACCCTCAAGCCCTCCTTCTGCAATTACCCTTTCTGAACCTCCTGGAGGAATCTCTTCTGCAGGCTGGAAAATTAAGCGGACTTCCCCTGGAAAGTCTCTGTTTTCCTGAAAAAGTCGGGCAGCTCCAAAAAGCATTGCCATGTGCCCGTCATGTCCGCAGGCGTGCATTACTCCATCGTTTCTGGAGATATAGTCGCTATTTCTTTCAGTTAACTCTTCCTGTACCTGCAATCCATCTATGTCTGATCGAAGGGCAATACAGGGACCAGGTAATGTCCCTCGGATGCTTGCAAGTACACCGGTATCTGCAATTTTTCTGGCTTCTATTCTCAGTTCTCCAAGTATTTTCAGGATTCTTTTCTGGGTGTCATACTCTTCAAAACTGAGTTCGGGGTATCTATGAAATTCGCGCCTGAGCTCTATAATCCAGGCTGTAAGAATGTCTATACTTGGGTTCTTTCTCAAAAGCATTACCTCGGAGTTCTGCATCTGCAGTCTAGTCCGTTTACCAGTCCGCGCTGTTTATTAATCTGTAATATTTATTGCTGTTATGCTACTATTCATAATATTGTTGTCTGTAATATCTACTGATTTTAATATTAAATAGTTTTTATCTAGGGTGTCCGGTTCTAAATACTTTATAATACTTTATTTACGTCTTATTTATTCATCAGCATATTTCTTTTAATATCTGTAACTCCAGTGTTCTATCTATTTATTAAACTGTTTTATTACTCAATTTTATTGCGTCATTTGCTTCGCAATTAAAAACCTGATTTTTATATACATGAATGATATAATACATTCCCCGCTATTTATTATAAATTAATATAAAGTCCAGCAGTAAAGGTTCCTTAATATCCGAATATTCTTAGGTATTCTTATAAGTCTCAGGGATGGTACAAATGCTCAAAACACGTCTGAGGGATTTTCTTGTTACGAAAAATAACTGGCTTTTTGCGGTTTCCGACTATTTCCGCAGTGATGGAATCCGAGCCACGCTCCGCTACGTGCCCGATGAGAACGGGGAGAGAGAGTTAAATGGAACACGATATAAAAAATACGATTTTGGTCCGGCTTTCGAGTTCATGAGGAAGCACAAGCCTGAATGGGTGCAGGATGTTCATATAGTTCCTGAATCCGAGGTAAAACAGGTGCTTCGCCCCTCCAATGTTGTTCCTGAGCTTGTAAATACTGACAGCCGCGTAAGGGCGATTGTAAAAGCACTTGATCTGGCAGGCATTCCCAGGACAAGCATGGGTGTTACAGGCTCGATGCTTGCAGGTCTCCAGAATGAAAACTCAGATATTGATTTTGTTGTCTACGGTCCTGTATGGTTCAGGGCAAGAGATGCCATAACCGCTGCAAAAAAACAGGAAGGGCTTATTGAAGAAATCGATGAAGAGATGTGGCAGAGAATCTACAGGAAAAGGATTCCCGATATTTCATTTGACGAATTCATGCTGCATGAATCCAGAAAAGGCAACAGGGGCATGGTCGAGGGCACTTATTTCGACCTTCTTTTCGTAAGGGAGTGGGATCAGATAAAAGAGCCTCTTCTGCGCGGAAAAGATACCGTTAAAATGAAAATCGAAGCAAGGGTCAAGAATGCTGACTTTGCCTTTGACAGCCCTGCTTATTATAAGGTAGAACACGATGAAATCGACCACGTGCTTTCATATACCCATACCTACGCAGGTCAGGCGCTTTCAGGAGAACTTATAGAAGCTTGCGGAGTTGTCGAAGAAGTAGGAGATATCAAGCGGCTTGTCGTGGGTACCTCAAGAGAACCAAAAGGTGAATGGATTCGATCCCTTACATGGCTTGAGCAGTGTGGATATATTTGAGAAAGAGAAAAAGGCAGATTAAAAGAATGTAAACTTATACTTTAGGCAGTATGGGCGGGGGAATGGTTGGGATGGAAGATACACTAAATTCGAAGAGAGCTGTTTTTTTCCAGGTTATCTCTTTATCTTCAATGCTGCATATAAAACTAGTAATTCGCCCGCTACAAAAATCGCTTCAAACCCTGGAGAGCTCTCCTTTCCTTTCTTTTCCATATTTGACGCAGGAAACCCCTGATTTTCCTTGTCAGCCTGTTTTTCTTCGTCCTGGTTTTGATTTACTCCTACTTTTGATGAAGAAATTTCAATCGATTTGGTTCTTTCCTCAATGCTTGAGATTGCAAAGGGAGAGAACCCCGGTGTTTCTGCGGTAAAATAGAAGTAAACTTTATCTTCTTTACTAAGGGTTGTGGGTAATGGACTCCATGTATTTCCATTATATCTATAAAGGACTATAATGCTTTCACTGACCGCCTGCTCGGTAATCCACACTTTGCTCACCCTGAAACTTATTCTGGAATTTTCAAGATTTTCAGGGCTTGAAAGGCCGCTGTTCCCGACCCAGACGTTTACGTTTCTATATACAGTTCCCGGAGCAGGCTCCTTAACTATTGAAGACGTACCTTTCAACATTTCTACGATAGCTGTTATTTTTCCGAAACTTTTTTTGGGGTCAAACTCTACAGTGACGATATCATTTGTCCCGCTTTTAAATGTAAAGCATGTATGAATGCCTTTGAAAACTCTCTCATTCGAGATTTCCTTTAATTCGATGTTCCGGTTTGGCTCTGGAGAGCATGTGCCTCCCCCACCTCCACCTCCTCCCCCACCTCCACTTCCTCCACTTTCTTCATCCTCCACACTTTTTCCACTTTCTTCCGAAATGGAAGGCATCTCGGTCACAGTTATATATCCTGTTTTTATTTTGATATTATTCCCATAAGTATTGTTAGTCGCCTTTAAGATGACCGTGTAGGTACCAGGGTTTTCATAAGTGTAAGCCGGACTTTTCTCGTTTGAGTCAAGGTTTCCGTCTCCGTCAAAATCCCATTCCCACGAATCAGGATTGAAGGCAGATAAATCCGTGAACTGAACAGTCAGGGGCGCAGTGCCAAGGAGAGGACTTGCGGAAAAATCGGATTCAAGCAGCTGGGGCATGACAATTATTTCTGAAACTCCTTCCACAGAGGTTGCAGGAACAGAATAAGCGGAAACCCTGCCTGAAATTGTAACGTTTCCAGGCTTGGAATTCGAAGGTACAGTCACATTATATACAACTGACCTTTCTTTTCCTGCTGAGAGATTGTCAATCCAGACCCATTCCAAAGTCGATGCTTTGAATGTACTGGTTCCCTCAAACATGGCTCGATTATTTTCAGACTGTTTTACCTGCCATCCATCAGGGAGATCTTCATCGAGAGTCAGGGCTTCAACATCATGGTTTGCCTTTATATATATGGTTACAGTAAAACTTTCACCCGGATAAACCGTTTTGGCAGAGACTTCCCTGCTTGCTTCTATCCCTGCGGCTGAGGCAGGGAGAATTGCCCAGGCAAGCAAAGATATCAGAACAAAACATGAAATAAAGCCTGAGAGTTTACTCTGGCTTTTAGTCCTGAGGATCTTAATAATACTCATAAGAAGGTTAATAATACTCATAAGAAGGGTCCTTAATAATTTTCGATTTTTTCTTTGAACTGGTTAAATTTATTTATTGCGTCTTTGTGTATTTATGTCTTGATGTGTATCATTACGCCTGTGTTTCGCCCTTGTTATTTGCTCTTTTATTTTGGTAATCAAAATTAGAGTTTTCAACGTCTATTGTCTTCGAAAAATCGGGAAGTCTGAAGAGGATACAGATATGAAACCAGATTGAAAACCGAATGGGTAACTTCAAACTTATTTGCAGTCATAGCCAAATATAAATAAAGAAGTCACCTAATTTTCTTTTATGAGAATAAAGAAAAGTTACATCTGGCTTATTCTGGCTTCAAGCCTAATTTTAACTGCATCTGCAGCTTTCGTGTATCCTGGTTCTGCTTTGCATCCTGATTCTACTGGAAACGCAGCTCAAGCAGATAGCTCTGAAGTTGCACTTAACGGGATTGAATCAAGTTCGAGCGTTGTTACCAGAGTACAACACCCGAATCCACTGGAAATTTTTAAGGCAGGGGCTGCGGCAACAGACTCAGGTACTGAGGTTACTGTTTATAACAACAATCTTGCTCTTGTAAAAGAAAAGAGGAAACTTGAGCTTGCTTCCGGGGTCAACAGGGTAG